>NZ_JAVRBF010000838.1:0-271 GCF_032436805.1 Streptomyces sp. P17
CGATGGTGCGCGACGTATCGGCCGGTGAAGCACGCACCATCGTGTCCGGCGTCGTCGTGCTCGCATAGCTTTCGGTCGCTATCTTGATCCCCCCGCGCGGGCCGTCGAGTGCGGGGAAGCCGTAGACGCCGCCGCGCCCGCCCGGCAGGTCCCAGATGAAGATCGGAAACCGGTCTGGCGCGAACGCGGCCGCATTCTCGACGTCGAACCAGAACTGGACCTGGCGATAGACCTTGAACAGCCAGGCGATGTTGGGCGGCAGCAGCGACGG
>NZ_JAVRBF010000839.1:0-271 GCF_032436805.1 Streptomyces sp. P17
TAATTATTGAAAAGGAAGCGATATTATGACAGTTCCAACATCCATTCGCTTGTCCGTCGAGTTAAGTGAAAAATTAACACTTTGGACAAGTTCACATAATATTAGTAAAACAGAGTTTATCACTCAAGTTTTAGCAGAAAAGTTAGAGGATCTTTATGACATACAAGAAGCTGACTTAGCAATGCAACAATGGCTCGATGATGGGCAAAAAACATATTCTCATGACGAAATGATGAAGCGCTATGGCTAAATATCAAGTTCATTATGCTTC
>NZ_JAVRBF010000840.1:0-271 GCF_032436805.1 Streptomyces sp. P17
GTCTCGACTTCGGCTGCGTCACGCCCGCGCGCGACAAGTTGAACGCCGTTTCCGTCTTCGCGGTAGAAGGGATAGCTGCCGATTGCGACCTCTTTATGGTCAACCTGGATTTTCTTGAGTCCCTCTGCGAGGCGGCCCTCAGGAACCTTCGTCTGCACGGTTGCCGCGTGCACGACGGCGCCGCGCTGAAGCTTGGGTTCGATCGCATCCATCATCGCGCGCATGATCATCGGCACACCGGCCATCACGAACACGTTGCCGATGTGCACGC
>NZ_JAVRBF010000841.1:0-271 GCF_032436805.1 Streptomyces sp. P17
TGTAAAGGGCGCGCGCGGTCGCGCCCGGAATTAATCTTAATCCGGCGCCCTCTCATCAAATTGAGCGGGGATGGTGCTGCGGCGCACTGGCCAGGGGTCGCGGATTCCATGCTAGTTTTGCCCCGCATGCAGCCCCGTCGATTCCTGATCCCCCTTCTGATTTCGACCATCGTCAGCGCCTCTGCCGCGCTGGCGCAGGACAAGGGCACGGTCAATCCAAAACCGCTGCCGCCGCTGGCCAATCCGAACGATCCAAAGCTCGGCGCCAAGG
>NZ_JAVRBF010000842.1:0-271 GCF_032436805.1 Streptomyces sp. P17
TTCCGCTTGCGCCCACTTCATGTCCGACTCCAACAGCAAGCCTCCAGCGCGAGGGCCGAATTCGACGCCAGCTTCAGCTGCTTGCCGTTGCAGCTCTCGCTCTGCACCGCACCAGTAATCGAAGAACACGCAGAGCGGCAAGTGTTTGAACAGAAACAGCAAGTCCACCGCGTCCTTGGGACTTTCAGCAAACGGAACGGTCTTGAACATATACAGCACCAAATGGCGACACACGGCGTCCACGGTACCGCCAGTACGCCCGAGAAACTGC
>NZ_JAVRBF010000843.1:0-271 GCF_032436805.1 Streptomyces sp. P17
GAACCATATTGCGCCACAAAACGCTTTTTCAGAATCAGAAATTCTTCGATATCCATCAAAATATGGTACAAGCGCGCCTTATTCATAAATTCTTCCGGTGTTTCTGGGATATGTTCCAACTGAAGTTGTTTCAACAGCATTTCCAAAATCTCGATCTGTTGGGCTGGATCATTCATCTCGGAAATACGGGAAACGATCTGCTCAAAATACCATGCTAAAACTTCCGCATCTTCCCGTTGATTACGGATCTTCTTCATCTCATAATGAAGAT
>NZ_JAVRBF010000844.1:0-271 GCF_032436805.1 Streptomyces sp. P17
CCCAGACGCCCTCATACTGGAAGACGCTCGATCCCAAAGCGGCGGCGCTGCTCGTCGAGTTCGGCGCTGCGGACCGGGCCTCCCTCGGCGCAAAGCAGGTCGAGGTGCTGGACGTCGTCGGCAAGGCCAATCTCATCCGGCCGGTCGAGTTCACCAGCGTCGAGGAGGCGATTGAGCTGGCCTGGCATGTCCGCGAGGGGCTGCTCGGCTTGATCGGCAAGAATCGCGAGGAGGGCTCGATCCTCATCACCGAAGACGTTTGCTTCCCGCC
>NZ_JAVRBF010000845.1:0-270 GCF_032436805.1 Streptomyces sp. P17
GTAAAGCTGCTATATTGTATAGAGCCAGGCAACTTGACCTCATAACAGAATCCCAATACAAAACAGGCGTTATCACTCTTAGAAAATACGGCGAAACACAAGGTGAAAAGGAAGATCATTTAATAGCACCTGAGCCTCCAGAGCTATTAGAGAAGTCATTAAGAGTTTTACTAGAAAAGAAAAACCTTGGTTTTTCTGAGCTAGCGAGAAAACTTGAAGTACAACCAAAATTCATTCAGGAAGTCACAGGCCTGAGCATGCGCGAAGCCC
>NZ_JAVRBF010000846.1:0-270 GCF_032436805.1 Streptomyces sp. P17
CGAATCCGGCATCGCAGTGGCTTATAGGGCCCTGGCGTCGGGGCTGGAGGAGGTACGCGGGCAATCGGCGCTAATCTGTACCCTGCTCGCGGCCAGCGAGCGTCTGACACGCAGTGAACTGCCCGTCGAACTGTTGATTGCAGAATTCATCGAAGATACATCGTCAGCTCGAGCATGGGTCGACCGCGCTCTGATTTTAGACATTGCCCTGTGAGGGCTTCTTCGGGCTGGCCAGCGGAACGCCGTTTATCGCACCGCGTACGAGGAGCT
>NZ_JAVRBF010000847.1:0-270 GCF_032436805.1 Streptomyces sp. P17
GATTCGCCCACGACCGCCAGCGTCTGCCCCGGCCGGATCGACAGGCTTACACGGTCGATCAGATCAACGGGCTGGCCGCGAAAGCGGATGGACAGGTCGCGCAGCTCCAGCACGGGGCGGGTCGGTTCAGAGGTCATCGGCAGAAGTCTCCTTCAGGCTGTGGCGCTGATAGATGTTCTGAAGTTCGCCCAGATGGGCGCGCATGGCCTGTTCGGCGCCGTCTTCGTCACGCGACGCGATTGCGGCCAGGATGGCGCGGTGCTGCACATG
>NZ_JAVRBF010000848.1:0-270 GCF_032436805.1 Streptomyces sp. P17
TTTCCTGAATAAGGGGAACTCCCCGATCGACACGCCTTTCCACCTGCGCCGCGAACTCTTCGAAACGTTCGGCTCCGAGCGCGCAAGCCGCTCCCTGGGCGGTCGCCGGCAATATCGGTGTCACAGCCAAATGGAATCGCGCGTGAAGCGCTACCGTCTCATTCACGACCCTGAGATTCCGATCGAGCTGCTCGAGCTGACGGCTCATGGCCGCGAGCTGGCGAGCCAATGTCGCGGTATCGCTTAAATCTTCGTCGGAGCCGAGCAAAC
>NZ_JAVRBF010000849.1:0-270 GCF_032436805.1 Streptomyces sp. P17
GCTCAACGTTATAGGTCATCGGCACGCCGTGGCGCAGCGCAAGCTGATAGTCGTCGTCGCCATGGCTTGGCGCGGTATGCACGAACCCGGTGCCCGCGTCATCGGTCACATGATCGCCGGGCAGGAGCGGCACGTCGAAATCCCACTCGCCCGCGCCGCCCTCGACCCCCCGATAGGGGTGGGCAAGGGTGAGGCCGGCCAGCTCCTCTGCCGACACATCGCGCAGGCGCTTAAAGCCGGTGACTTTCGCCGCCGCCATCACACCCTCGG
>NZ_JAVRBF010000850.1:0-270 GCF_032436805.1 Streptomyces sp. P17
GTCATGCCTGGGCATCGGCGTCCTCCTCGACCTTGATGGTGACCCAGCCCATGACGGCGCTCACGTCGAGGCGCGCCGATCCGTTGCCCAACACCAGTTCGTCGACGTTGCCGTGCTCGGACGCCGGCCACGACACCTTGCCCAGCTGCGCCTCGGCGCGCACCGACACATTCGAGTCGGCCGCCAACTTGACCGTCAGGTTTCCCGATTCGACGCGCAGCTTGCTGCGCCCGCGTTGGATCGGGCCCTCCACCGACGCGCTGCCAGCCT
>NZ_JAVRBF010000851.1:0-270 GCF_032436805.1 Streptomyces sp. P17
GGTTGCGGGTCGCCAGTTGCGGTGATGGCCAGGGAGATAACGGTGCGCTCGCAGCGCTGCCGGCGCCTTGCGCGAGGGCCGGCTTGGCGGTCATGGCAGCGGTGGCGGTCAGACCGAGGCCTTTCAGGACATTGCGGCGTTGCATGTGTTTCCCCCGCGCCTTCTAATACGGCTGGCGCTGCATGCCTGATAGCGCGTGGGCCCAGTGCGGGAGAAATTGATTTCTGCAATGGGTTGATTGATAAATCTCATTCTGGCGTCCCGTCCCTC
>NZ_JAVRBF010000852.1:0-270 GCF_032436805.1 Streptomyces sp. P17
ATTAGTCCATATTTTATCGCTTGATATTCAATAATCTCATTCTTTCAGTGTGATATAGTATGTTTTGTTCTTGTGTGATTGATCATTAATAAAGCATGATGGCGGTGATGGCATTTTAGTGGCCTTAATCCTTGTGAATGTGTAGCTAATACATTGTAGATGTTTATTTATGGCCTCGCTGTCGAGTTGTAAGCTGTTTTTTAATGTATTTGCGTCCGGGAAGTATATCTTACGGACACTGCAATTGATCAAAATATCTTACATGATTCT
>NZ_JAVRBF010000070.1:0-39006 GCF_032436805.1 Streptomyces sp. P17
TTTCCTCCGGGCTTCCCTTCGGTCTTGCGTTTCCGACTCTATCAGATCTTTCCGATCCGATTTCCTCGGCGCTTTCCGGGTTCTCGCTTTCGCGTTTCCCTTTCCGGCGACTCCGACTTTATCAGAAGTTATGAGCCGGTCAGACCGGCCACTCTTTTCCGATTCATCGGGAGGGGCTTCTCAGTAATCGACATGATCGATACTTCAAGAAGCAGCTAGACACTCACTGTCACCGACCGGATCAGGTCCAGTCCAGGCAACTGTTCGAATCTACCTCCCCGATCGATCCGTGTCAACGGCTCTCTCGGGGCGAAGGGGAGACTAGCAGCTCATCAGGTGTGTCCGCACATCAGGCGGCCATCGGAAGAGTGGCGCCGCGCTCGGCTTCCTCGACGTCACCCCTCTCGCCGGCCCGCGCGGCACGGCCGCCGACGACATAGACGTATGCGAGGAAGGCCAGCTCGGCGATGACTCCGATGGTGATGCGGGCCCAAGTGGGCAGGCCGGACGGGGTGACGAAGCCTTCGATGGCGCCGGAGACGAAGAGGACCAGGGCCAGGCCTATCGCCATGCCCACGGCGGCCCGGCCTTCCTCGGCGAGCGCGGTGCGTCGCGTGCGTGGGCCGGGGTCGATGACGGTCCAGCCGAGGCGCAGGCCGGTGCCGGCGGCGACGAAGACCGCCGTCAGTTCGAGCAGGCCGTGGGGCAGGATCAGGCCGAGGAACGTGTCGAGGCGGCCCGCGGAGGACATCAGGCCGAAGCCGACACCGAGGTTGAGCATGTTCTGGAAGAGGATCCAGAGGACCGGGAGCCCGAAGAAGACGCCCAGGACAAGGCAGAGCGCGGCGGCCTGGGCGTTGTTCGTCCAGACCTGGGCTGCGAACGAGGCCGCGGGGTGGCTGGAGTAGTACGTCTCGTACTGGCCGCCGGGGCGGGTGAGCTCGCGCAGTTCGCTGGGGGCCGCGATGGAGGCCTGTACTTCGGGGGTGGCGCCGATCCACCAGCCCAGGAGGGCGGCGACCAGAGTCGACAGGAGCGCTGTGGGTATCCACCAGTGGCGCGACTTGTAGACCGCCGCCGGGAAGCCATGGGTGAGGAAGCGGGTCGCGTCGCGCCAGGAGGAGCGTCGTGTGCCTGTCACGGCGCTACGCGCGCGTGCCACCAGTTGGCTGAGCCGCCCGGTGAGTTGCGGGTCCGGGGCGCTGGACTGGATCAGAGAGAGATGGGTGGCGGTGCGTTGGTAGAGGGCGACGAGTTCGTCCGCTTCCGCGCCGGTCAAGCGGCGCTGGCGTTGGAGCAGGGCGTCCAGGCGGTCCCACTCGGCCCGGTGCGCGGTGACGAAGACGTCGAGGTCCATCGGTGTGCCTGCTCCTCGGCTGTTCGTCGGCGGCTCGTCGTAGATGTCAGCTTGTCGTACTGGCACGCGTTGCGCCCTCAGCTTGGCAGACTGGCCGTTCCATGGGCAGGTCAGGGGAAGGGCGGCGGACGTGAGTGAGCTGGTGACGGGCGAGGCGGTGGCGCTGGAGCTGCGCCCTGCGAAGCTGCCCAGCAGGGCGCTCGCCGTGCTGCTCGATCTGGTCGTGGCCGTCGCCGTCTACATCGCCGTGTCGATCGGTCTGTTCGCGGCCACCGCTTCCCTGGACGAGGCGGCGCAGTTCGCGGTGTCGATCGCCTCGTTCATTCTGGTGCTGGTGGGCGCGCCGATCGCTGTCGAGACACTCAGCCACGGCCGTTCGCTCGGGAAGCTGGCGTGCGGGCTGCGGGTGGTCCGGGACGACGGCGGGCCGATCCGGTTCCGGCATGCGCTGGTGCGGGGCGCGATCGGTGTCATCGAGATTCTGCTGACCTTCGGGGTCGTCGCCTGTGTCGCGTCGCTGGTTTCGGCGCGGGGGCGGCGGCTCGGGGATGTGTTCGCGGGGACTCTCGTCGTACGGGAGCGGGTGCCGCAGGCCCGGAGCGGCTTTGTACCGCCTCCTCCGCCGTGGCTCGCCGGGCGGTTCTCGGGGCTGGATCTCTCCGCGGTTCCCGATGGTCTGTGGCTTGCCATCCGGCAGTACCTGACGCGGATGCAGCAGTTGGATCCGCAGGTCGGGTGGGCGATGGCGGAGCGGCTCGCGGCCGATCTCGCGGCTCGTACGGGTTCGCCGGCGCCGCAGGGTGTGCCGCCGGCGGCGTATCTGGCGGCCGTGGTGCAGGAGCGGCAGGCCCGGGAGGCCCGGCGGGCCTTTGCCAGCGGACCCACGGCGGACAGGGCGCCGACCGGTGGCTGGCCCCAGCCTGCGCCGGCATCGAACGCTTACAGACCACCAGCCGTCCAGCCCACCTTCGAAGCGCCGCCGGCCTCGAGCCCCACGCCCCCGAGCGCCACACCCCCGACTCCGCCGGTGCCGCACGAGGAGCCTTCCGCCGGACGGTCCGGCACCGGGTTCGTTCCGCCTGCGTGATCTCGGCCTGATCTCTCCGGAGGTCGCTCAGGCGAATGCCGACGGCGGCGATTCCAGGTCTTCCAGCTCGATCCCGGGCGCCGCCAGAACCACGTCCCCGGCGATGTGCACGGCGTGCTGCTCGCCCGTGTCCAGGGCTGTGACCTGGTATTCGTCCACGGTCAGAGGGCCGTTGTCAGTGGCGTGTGCTTCTCTTTTCAGCAGGGCCCAGGACTGGTCGACGGTGCGCGGGGCGAGCACTGGGTCCGTGAATGCGACGAGGCGTACGCGGGTGGCGGATCCGGAAGGGGTGAGGTTCAGGAGACGGGTGACGGCGATCAGGAACGCGGGGGACGTGCCGGTGAAGGCCTGGGCGCGCACATTGCCTTCCGTGGCGTGAGCCCCGGTGGGGTCCGTACGGACCCAGGTGACTCCGTCGAGGGCGGCGCCGCGCACCTGCCAGCCCCCGGCATGGAGTTCCAGGCGGATGGGGCGGCCGAGTTCGTCGAGGGTGAAGTCGACGGAGCCGCTGTGATTGCCCGTGGGGGTGGTCAGCTGGGAAACGTAGCGCCAGCCGGAGGGACCGGGCGCGCAGTGGAAGTGCTCTTCTGCGAGGGGGGTGTGATCGTGCGGATCGTGGAGCGAATAACGGCCGCGGGGCATGGGGGTCCTGGGTCTTGACGGGCTGCTCCGACCGCTGACGGCCAGACGGGCAGGCCCCCGACACGGGGGTGCGGGGGCCTGCCCTGAGGACCTGCTGCTGGTGAGAGCGTCAGTGCACGGGCACGCTCACCACGGAATCGGATCAGTACGGAATCCGGATCAGTAGCGGTAGTGGTCCGGCTTGTAGGGACCCTCGACCTCGACGCCGATGTACGCGGCCTGCTCGGGGCGGAGCGTCGTCAGCTTCACGCCGAGCGCGTCCAGGTGGAGGCGCGCGACCTTCTCGTCGAGGTGCTTTGGCAGCGTGTAGACGCCGATCGGGTACTCCGACTGCTTGGTGAACAGCTCGATCTGGGCCAGGGTCTGGTCCGCGAAGGAGTTGGACATCACGAAGGACGGGTGGCCGGTGGCGTTGCCCAGGTTCAGCAGGCGGCCCTCGGAGAGGACGATGATCACCTTGCCGTCGGGGAACTTCCAGGTGTGGACCTGCGGCTTGACCTCGTCCTTGACGATCCCGGGGATCTTGGCGAGGCCGGCCATGTCGATCTCGTTGTCGAAGTGACCGATGTTGCCGACGATCGCCTGGTGCTTCATCTTGGCCATGTCGCCGGCCATGATGATGTCCTTGTTGCCGGTCGTGGTGATGAAGATGTCGGCCTTGTCGATGACCTCGTCGAGGGTCGTGACCTGGTAGCCGTCCATCGCCGCCTGGAGCGCGCAGATCGGGTCGATCTCGGTGACGATCACGCGGGCACCCTGGCCGCGCAGGGACTCCGCGCAACCCTTGCCCACGTCGCCGTAGCCGCACACGACCGCGGTCTTGCCGCCGATCAGGACGTCGGTGGCGCGGTTGATGCCGTCGATCAGGGAGTGGCGGCAGCCGTACTTGTTGTCGAACTTCGACTTGGTGACGGCGTCGTTGACGTTGATCGCCGGGAACAGGAGGTGGCCGTCGCGCTGCATCTCGTACAGACGGTGGACGCCGGTCGTGGTCTCCTCGGTGACGCCGCGGATCTCCGAGGCGAGCTGGGTCCACTTCTGCGAGCCGTCCGTGATGGTGCGGTGCAGGAGCTCAAGGATGACGCGGTGCTCGTCGGACTCGGCGGTGTCGACGGAGGGGACCTTGCCGTCCTTCTCGTACTCGACGCCCTTGTGGACGAGGAGGGTGGCGTCGCCGCCGTCGTCGAGGATCATGTTCGGGCCGCCGGTGGGGCTGTTCGGCCAGGTCAGCGCCTGCTCCGTGCACCACCAGTACTCCTCCAGGGTCTCGCCCTTCCAGGCGAAGACCGGGACGCCCTGCGGGTTCTCGGGCGTGCCGTTCGGGCCGACGGCGATGGCGGCGGCCGCGTGGTCCTGGGTGGAGAAGATGTTGCAGGAGGCCCAGCGGACCTCGGCGCCCAGGGCGACCAGGGTCTCGATGAGGACGGCGGTCTGCACGGTCATGTGCAGGGAGCCGGTGACACGGGCGCCGGCGAGGGGCTGGGCCTCGGCGTACTCCTTGCGGATCGCCATCAGGCCGGGCATCTCGTGCTCGGCGAGGGTGATCTCCTTGCGGCCGAACTCGGCCAGGGAGAGGTCGGCGACCTTGAAGTCCTGTCGGTTCTCGACAGTCGTCATTGCGAGCTGCTCCTCGGGGTGTGGGTCGAGGTGGGTAGGGCTGGTCTGCGCGGCGGCGGACACAGGGGTGCCCGAAGAGGACACAGGCATGCCCGCGTGCGCGCAGCGCAGTCCGTCGGAGGCCCTCTCTCCCTCGGTCGGTCCGTGTCGGGACCGCCCGACCGCCATCAGCAGCGACGTCTGGCTCCGTCCCAAGCTACACCGGTCGACCCGGCCACCCCAGTCCGCCTCCGTACGGATCGCGCCACCGGGGGTTCCGGTGACGGCCCGGTGGTCGGGACGTACGGGCGCTCGCGGGAGCGATAACAGGACACCCACGAACGGCGGGACAGGGGATGACAGACCTGGATGTTCCAGGACGTTCGCACCTTTGAGCAGGGTCGTCGGTGCGCAGCCCGTGCCCGAGCCGGTGCTGGTGAGCGCCGGTGCGGAGGTGGCGGGTGCCGGTGCGGGGCCAGTCATACATACGGCCGAGGCGCCCGCCGAAGCCCTCTCCGGTCACCTCACCGAGGACACCGTCAAGGTCCGGCTGGACGCGGACGACAAGGACGCCGCCATCCGCGAGATGGCCGAGCTGCTGGCGCGGACCGGCAGGGTCGGGGACGTGGACGAGCCGGTGGCGACCGCGCTCAGACGGGAGGCGCAGGGGACGACCGGGCTCGGCGAGGAGATCGCGATTCCGCATGCCAAGACGGACGCGGTGTCCGCGCCGGTCGTCGGATTCGCGCGGTCGGCCGAGGGCGTCGAGTGGGGCTCGCTGGACGGTACGAAGGCCAAGTTGGTGTTCATGATCGCCGTACCGGAAGCGGCCGCGGGCGATGAACACCTGCGGATCTGGCGCTGTTGTCGCGGAAGTTGATGGACGCGGGTTTCCGGGAGCGGTTGACGGCGGCCGCGGACAAGGAGGCGGTGCTCAGAGTGCTGAGCGAGATCGGGTAGCTGTCGAGCGGGCCCGTGGCGGGCGGACCACGGGCCCGCACAGCGCGTTCAAAGGCAGTCGCTACGCTCTGCCGCCGCGGGAGTGCCGCGTGGGGAGGGAGTGGCGATGGATGCGAGCACGGCGCGCAGACTCACAGTGACGGCGTGGGTGGTGGGGCTGTTGGGGCTGACGCTGGTGGTCGGGTCTCTGGTGTGGCTGCGAACCGGATATGTGCTGTCCAGGGTGAACAGCGAGAGCATGACGCCGACGTACGGCATGGGCGACCGGATCGTCGCCGAGCGCGTGGACGGGGGCGAGGTGAAGCCGGGCGATGTGGTGCTGTACTCGGCGCCGGAGCGCTACGGGCCCGGGGTGGACGTCATGCAGCGCGTCATCGGTGTGGGCGGCGACCAGGTGGTGTGCTGCGACGGCCAGGACACCCCGCAGGAGGCGATCAAGGTCAACGGCAGGCCGCTGCGCGAGCCGTACGTGAAGGACGGCATCGCGGACGGGTTGCATCGGCCGTACGACGTGACGGTGCCCGAGGGGCGGCTCTTCCTGCTCGGTGACCATCGGCAGAACTCACGCGACTCCCGGCTCTTCGCCGAGGATCACGGGGGAACGGTTCCGGTGGATGCCGTCCGGGGCCGGGTGATAGACAGCTTTGCCGGGCCGCTGCTGCTCGGGGCCGCCGCGCTGCTCGGGCTGATTCTGGCGCTGCTCGGGCTCGCTCTCGCGATCGGGGCGCGGGTCATACGGCGGCGGCCGGCGATGCACACGGAGTTGTGGCCGGAGCATTTGTGAGGCCCATGTCGTACGACACAGGGGTCCGCCGAGTGATTCGGCGGACCCCTGTGTCATGACAGGTCGTCAGTGTCCTGCGCTCTCCGGGGCCGGGCCTCCGGGCGTCGCCTCGCGGTCGGCGCCGCGGGCCGCTTCGGCCTCGCTGTAGATGTCCGGCTCCAGGTAGATGACCCGGGCGATCGGGACGGCCGCGCGGATACGGGTCTCGGCGGCGTCGATCGCGGCGGCGATCTCGGTGGCCGTGTCGTCGTGCTGGACGGCGATCTTGGCGGCGACGAGCAGTTCCTCGGGGCCGAGGTGCAGCGTGCGCATGTGGATGATGCCGGTGACGGTGTCGCCGTCGACGATCGCGGCCTCGATCTTGTGGGCTTCCTCGACGCCCGCGGCCTCGCCGAGCAGCAGCGACTTGGTCTCGACGGCCAGGACGACCGCGATGAGGACGAGCAGGATGCCGATGCAGACGGTGGCGATGCCGTCCCAGACGCCGTCGCCGGTGGCGAGGGCCAGCGTGACGCCGCACAGAGCGAGGATCAGGCCGACCAGCGCGCCGAGGTCCTCCAGCAGGATGACGGGCAGCTCGGGCGCCTTGGCATAGCGGACGAACTCCTTCCAGGACTTCCTGCCCCGCACGGCATTGGACTCCTTGATGGCCGTCCGGAAGGAGAAGGTCTCGGCGATGATCGCGAAGACAAGGACGCCGACCGGCCAGTACCACTGCTCGATCTCGTGCGGGTTCTTGATCTTCTCGTAGCCCTTGTAGAGGGCGAACATGCCGCCGATCGAGAACAGGATGATCGAGACGAGGAAGGCGTAGATGTACCGCTCGCGGCCGTAGCCGAAGGGGTGTTGCGGGGTCGCCTCGCGCTGGGCCTTCTTGCCGCCGACGAGCAGCAGGGCCTGGTTGCCGGAGTCGGCCAGCGAGTGCACCGACTCGGCGAGCATCGACGACGAACCGCTGAAGAGGAACGCCACGAACTTCGATACCGCGATCGCGAGGTTGGCGGCGAGTGCCGCCACGATCGCCTTGGTGCCGCCTGACGCGCTCATGTGTTCGCGTTGTCCCTTCGTACGCCGTCCCGGGCGGCCGCCCCTTGTGGCTTTGCCCGTCCTTTGCCGGTGGGCCATTGTTGCAGCCTCGCCCGGGTGCGGCGCATCAGGTGTCCACAGCGCCGGTCATACGATCACAGTGGCACGGAAGACCGTACCCGTACCGGTCACCTCGGCCGTCTGGCCCGCGGGGACGAAGACCGACTGACCGGGGCTCAGCTCGTGTTCGCCCGCCCGGACGGAACCCGCCGTGCACAGCAGGATCTGGGCGGTGGCGCGGGTGAGGTCGTGGACGGCGGTGTCTTCGGGAAGGACGTACCGGGAGAGCCGGAACTCGTCGATCGGGGTCTCGTAGACCTCCTCGCCGTCCGGGGACGCCTCCGGGCGCAGCACGCCGGGGTCGGCGGCCTCGAAGCGGACGATGCGCAGGAGTTCGGGGACGTCGACGTGCTTGGGGGTCAGCCCGCAGCGCAGGACGTTGTCGGAGTTGGCCATGATCTCGACGCCGAGGCCGCTGAGGTAGGCGTGCGGGATGCCGGCGCCGAGGAACAGGGCCTCGCCGGGCTGCAGTCGGACGTGGTTGAGCAGCATGGCGGCGATGACGCCGGGGTCGCCCGGGTAGTGGTGGGCGAGTTCGGCGTACGGCGTGTACGCGCCGCCCAGGCGGGCGCAGGCGGCCGCGGCGTCGGTGACCGTGCGGGTCATCTCGTCCGGGTCGGCGGTGAGGATCGCGGTGAGCACCTCGCGCAGGGCCGCGTCCTCGGGATGGGCGTGCAGCAGATCGACGTACGGCTTGAGGGAGTCCACGCCGAGGCCGTCGAGCAGATCGGCGGCCCGGACCGGGTCGCGGAAGCCGCACAGTCCGTCGAACTCGGTGAGCGCGCAGATCAGTTCGGGCTTGTGGTTGGCGTCCTTGTAGTTGCGGTGACCGGCGTCGACGGGGATGCCCCGGCGCTCCTCGTCGGCGTACCCCTCTCTCGCCTGCTCCAGGTCGGGGTGGACCTGGAGGGAGAGCGGGGCGCCGGCCGCGAGGATCTTCAGCAGGAAGGGCAGCCGCGGACCGAACTTGGCCACGCACGCGTGCCCGAGTTCCTGCTCCGGGTCCGCGTCGATGACGTCGACCAGCGTGCCCCGGCCGGTGCGCGAGGGAGCGCCCGGGTGGGCGCCCATCCACATCTCCGCCTGCGGTTCGCCGGTCGGTTCGACCCCGAGCAACTGCGGGATCGCGGTGGTGGAACCCCAGGCGTAGGGGCGGATGGTGTTGTCGAGGCGGTCCATGCGGTTCTCTCTGCGTACGACGCGGGTTTCGCTCCGCGTACGACGGTCAGGGCGTCCTGGGCCAGATCAGGCGCCCGAAGCGAGCGCCAGGTAAACGGCGGCGAAATCCGTGATGGCGATCAACTCCGAAAGGGTCTCCAGTTCGCCGCCGGCCTCCGGTTCCAGCTCGCTGATCGGCGTGTCGTGGCTGAGGGCCAGCTCACGGGCGCCGGGTGCGGCGCTGAGGCCGCCGATGGGACGGTCCCGGAGCAGCACCACGCGCGCGTGCAGTGCGGGCTGCTCCTCCACGCGGTCGCGGAAGAAGTCCTCGGGGTCGGCGCTGGCGGCCAGCGGCCCCGCGAGCAGGGCGCTGTGTGCGGCGAGCGCCTCGGGGAGCTCGGAGACGAGGGCCGGGCGGCCTGCGAGTTCGGCGAGGGCGGCGGCGAAGCGCCGGCCTGCCGGGCCGGCCGAGGTGCCCTCGGTCCAGATCACCGGGAGGGTGTCGGCGAGTTCCGCGGCCAGGGTCTTGGCGGGGTTGCTGTACGTCGCGATGGCGGGCCCGCAGCGCTCGGCGATGTGGTCGAGGCGGTCGGCGACCTTCTCCAGGGCGTCGGCCGGGGCGGCCAGCAGGCCGATGCGGTCCAGGAGCGCGAGCAGGGGGGTGAGCAGGGCCCACAGCACGCCGGGGGCGGAGGCGGCGAAGGGGGTGTCCTCTTCGTACGGGGCGGTCGCCATCGGCACGAACAGGCCGTGGGAGGCGTCGAGGGCCTCGGCGAGCGGGGTGTGGGGCGGGGCCACGGCCACGACTGTGCAGCCGCGGCGATAGGCCTGTTCCGCCAGCAGGGACAGGCCCGGTTCCGTGCCGTCCGGGGTGGCGATCAGGAGCAGGTCCACGGAGCCGGCCCAGCCGGGCAGCTCCCAGCGCAGGGCGCCGGCGGCGGGGGCCACGCCCGCGGGGGCCAGTCGGGTGACGGGGCTGCCGGGGCCGGCGAGCGTGCCGAGGAGGTCGGCGACGCAGATGGCGGCGGCGCCGGGGCCCGCGATGAGGACGGCGCGGGGACGGCCGTCCGGTTTGAGGTCCGTCACGCCGGCCTCTGTGGCGTGCCGGGCGGCCGTGCGGACGCGGGCGCCGGCCTCGGCGGCGCCGCGGAGCAGGCCGCGGCGGTCGGCCTCCGAGAGGGCCTCGGGGGTGTCGAGCAGCGATTCGTCGAGCACGGTCGGGAGCCTCCGATCGCCGGGTGGGTTACGCGGGGCGGCGGGCCTCGTCGACGAGGAGGACCGGAATGCCGTCGCGGACGGGGTACGCCAGGCCGCAGTCCTGGCCTGTGCAGATCAGCTCTGCGTCCTGCTCCTTGAGGGGGGCGTGGCAGGCCGGGCAGGCGAGGATCTCCAGGAGACCGGCTTCGAGCGGCATGGGGGTCCCTTCGGGGGCGGGTGGGTTTCGCGGATGTGCCTGGTCAGGTTACCGCCGGGGTGGGTTGCTTGGGGGGTGGAGGGGGTTGCCGTTGTGTTGGATCGCCCCCGCCGCCCTTACCCGTCCCATCCCTGAGGCTGAGCCCCCAGACCCCCCTTCGGCTCTTGAGGGCCTCGTCCTCGGACGCCGGACGGGCTGAATGTGCCTGACCGGCGTTGCGAAGCCCCGCTCAGCCTCTGATGATTCCCAGCACCTCGTCCCGCACCTTCGCCATCGTCTCCGCGTCCCGCGCCTCCGCGTTCAGCCTCAGCAGCGGTTCCGTGTTGGACGGGCGGACGTTGAACCACCAGTCGGCGGCGGTGACGGTGAGGCCGTCGAGGCTGTCCAGGGTGACGTCCTCGCGGGTGCCGTACGCCTCGCGGATCGCGGCGAGGCGGTCGGTCTGGTCGGCGACCGTGGAGTTGATCTCACCCGAGCCCACGTAGCGGTCGTACTGGGCGACCAGCGTCGAGAGCGGGCCGTCCTGGCCGCCCAGCGCCGCCAGGACGTGGAGCGCGGCCAGCATGCCCGTGTCCGCGTTCCAGAAATCGGCGAAGTAGTAGTGCGCGGAGTGCTCGCCGCCGAAGATCGCGCCGGACTTCGCCATCTCGGCCTTGATGAAGGAGTGGCCCACGCGCGTGCGGACGGGTGTGCCGCCGTTCTCCTTCACCACCTCGGGGACCGACCAGGACGTGATCAGGTTGTGGATGATCGTGCCCTTGCCGCCGTGGCGGGCCAGCTCGCGCGAGGCGACCAGGGCCGTGATGGCGGACGGGGAGACCGGATCGCCCTGCGCGTCGACGACGAAGCAGCGGTCGGCGTCGCCGTCGAAGGCGATGCCCAGGTCGGCGGACTCCTCGCGGACGCGCTTCTGCAGGTCGACGAGGTTCGCCGGGTCGAGCGGGTTCGCCTCGTGGTTGGGGAAGGTGCCGTCCAGCTCGAAGTACATCGGGACGAGGTCCAGCGGCAGTCCCGCGAAGACGGTGGGCACGGTGTGGCCGCCCATGCCGTTGCCCGCGTCGACCACGACCTTCAGGGGGCGGATGGAGGTCAGGTCGACCAGCGAGCGGAGGTGGGCCGCGTACTCCTCCAACGTGTCCCGGCGCGTGATCGTTCCCGTCGTCGCCGCGGGCTTCGGGGCGCCCGACTCGCTCCACCCCTCCACCAGTTCGCGGATCTCGGTCAGGCCCGTGTCCTGGCCGACGGGGGCCGCGCCCGCGCGGCACATCTTGATGCCGTTGTACTGGGCCGGGTTGTGCGAGGCCGTGAACATCGCGCCCGGGAGGTCCAGCGCGCCGGAGGCGTAGTACAGCTGGTCCGTGGAGCACAGGCCGATCTCGGTGACGTCGATGCCCTGCGCCGCCGCCCCGCGCGCGAAGGCCGCCGCCAGGCCGGGCGACGAGGGGCGCATGTCGTGCCCGGTGACGATCGCGTCCGCGCCGGTCACCCGGGCGAAGGCCGCCCCGAACAGCTCGGCGAGCGCCTCGTCCCACTGGTCGGGCACGACTCCGCGCACGTCGTACGCCTTCACGAGCTGTGACAGATCAGCAGCCACGGCCACCCTTCCTGAAAGTCCCATCGGTCTGCACAAAGTACCCGTACGGACTGACACCGCGCTGTGCGAACCCTGAGTGGACCCCCAGCCGTAACCTCAGGTCAGCGACCCAGGGCGGCTTCGCCGCCCGCCGTGGGGCGGGTAAATGGGCAGGGCGGATGCCCCGTAGCCCTTGATCAACACGGCGTCGCGGGGTGGCAGCGCAGGAGGCGAGGTCAGCTACCTGCACTTTTGCCCGCGCCGGTTCGTATTTACGCGTCAGGGCAGCATCCAGTCCAGGACCGGCGAGCTCTGACCGACCACAATCAGACACATCACCACCAACAGGGCAATACTCCACGGCAGCACCTTGCGCAGCAGATCGCCCTCCCGGCCGGCGAGGCCGACGGCCGCGCACGCGATGGTGAGGTTCTGCGGCGAGATCATCTTGCCGAGGACACCGCCGGAACTGTTCGCGGCCGCGAGCAGCTCGGGCGACAGGCCCGACTCGCGGGCCGCGGTGACCTGGAGGGCGCCGAAGAGCGCGTTGGCCGAGGTGTCGGACCCGGACACGGCGACCCCGAACCAGCCCAGGACGGGCGACAGGAAGGCGAGTCCCGCCCCGGCCGCCGCCACGAAGTGCCCGATGGTGGCCGCCTGTCCGGAGAGGTTCATGACGTAGGCGAGGGCCAGCACACTCGTCACGGTCAGGATCGCGAACCGCAGTTCGTACACGGTCGCCGCCCACTCCTTGACCGCCACGCGCGCGTGCACACCGAGAACAACCGCCGTACACACACCCGCGAGCAGCACGAGCGTGCCGCCCGCGGACACGATCGGCCAGGTGAACACATTCCCGCCGACCGCCTCCCCGTCCGCGTCGACGACGTCCAGGAAGGGCCAGTCGTACGTCTGTGTCGCCTCGGCCAGCCAGTCCTTGACCGCGGGGATCTGGGCGACGGAGAAGATCGCGACGATGAGCGCGTACGGCGAGTACGCCCGTACGACCTCCGCGCGCGGGTCGGCCTCGTCGAGCTCCTCGCCGCGCGCGCCGGTCAGCACGGCGGCGCGCACGGGCTCTTCGGCGGGCCTGCGCGCCTGCGGTACGGCGACCAGCGCGCCCGCTCCGGCCAAGGCGGCGCCGATGTCGGCGAGTTGGGCGGAGACGTAGTTCGAGGCGGCGAACTGGGCGGCAGCGAAGGCGATTCCGCACACCAGGGCGGGCACCCAGGTCTCGCGCAGCCCGCGCCGGCCGTCGACCAGCCAGACCAGCACGAGCGGCACCACCAGGGCGAGCAACGGCGTCTGACGGCCCACCACGGAGGCGACGTCGTCCAGCGGAAGACCGGTGACCTGGGCCAGCGTCACCACGGGCGTGCCCATCGCGCCGAAGGCGACCGGCGCGGTATTGGCGACCAGCGCGACCACGGCGGCGCGCACCGGATCGAAGCCCAGCGCCACGAGCATGACCGAGCAGATCGCGACGGGCGCCCCGAATCCAGCGAGCGCCTCCAGCAGCGCGCCGAAGCAGAAGGCGACGACCAGGGCCTGGATGCGGGGGTCGTCGGACAGCCGCCCGAACGAGCGGCGCAGGATGTCGAAGTGCCGGGTGCGGACCGTCATCCGGTACACCCACAGGGCGTTGACGACGATCCACAGGATGGGGAAGAGCCCGAACACGGCCCCCTGGGCGGCACTGGAGAGCGTCTGGCCGAGCGGCATGCCGTAGGCGAGCCGGGCGACCAGCGTGGCCGCCAGCAGGCCTGTCAGGCCCGCCAGATGGGCTTTCATGCGGACGCCGCCGAGCAGGACGAGGACGATCACGAGGGGCAGGGCCGCCACGAGCGCGGACAGACCGAGCGAGCCGGCGACGGGTTCCAGTTCCTGGACGTACACGGGCGCCTCCCCGGGAGCCGCGGATTCCGTCATGCGGAAAGCGATTTCTCACTTCGGGCCGAAACGGAATGGTCGTGTCCGCGACAAGGTCACGTCAATGGTCGTGCGTCATTCGTGCGTCAGCCAAGGGAACACGCGGTCAAAAACCGTCCGAAAGGGTGACTTGGCGTCAGTTGTCCGGGGAGCGCAGCACCCTGAGGTGGCCGCGGCGCGCGACCTCCATCGGGTCCGCCGCTCGGACCCCGCCGCCCGCGGCCCCGGCGGCACGCTCCTGCGGACGGGCCGCCTCGCGCACGGCGTTGGCAAGCGCTTCCAGGTCGTCGCCGCTGGGGCGGGCCGGGGCGGAGGCGTCGAGGAGCCGGACGACCTCCCACCCGCGGGGGGCGGTCAGGCGCTCGGAGTGCTCGGCGCACAGGTCGTAGCAGTGGGGTTCGGCGTAGGTCGCGAGCGGGCCGAGGACCGCGGTCGAGTCGGCGTAGACGTACGTCAGCGTCGCGACGGCGGGACGGCCGCAAGCGGTGCGCGAACAGCGACGTACAGGGCTCACGACGTGGGACGGTACCGCACTCTTGAGCGGGCCGCGACGACTCTCCAGCAGGTCACTCCACCGTGTCGTGCTGTGAAACGCCCCACACACCCCTTCTGACGCACCTCACTGACCTGCGGGAACACCGATTTTCGACCGGTCGGACAGGAGCGGATCCGGTCAACACTCGGTATAAACCAGGCCAATTGCCTTGAGATCGCCGGTCTGGGAGAGATATGGAATCGAGCCCAACCTTGGCCGGAATGGTCATCCGGCGACATGGGTGCGGGGCGGGTGGACGGCGGGCCTCGCGCCGTGTGGGGCGGGGCACGCGGTCGCGGCGAGGACTACGCTTCACCAGTGATGGACAACCCCGTACCGCCCCGAGTCGCCGGCCCCGGCCCCCGCCGTCGTGATCGCCACGGCCGGGGCATGCGTGGGCCGATCGCGCCGCCGCAGGTGCCGCTGGCGGCCAGCCGCGCCGATGCGTTCGCCGACCTGGTGCAGGACTCCGTGGAGCGCCTTGAGCGGCGGTGGCCGCAGCTCGCCGACATCGACTTCCTGGTCCTCGAAGTGCCGCCCTTGAACGGCGCCGGGCAGACCTGGAACGACGAGGCCGTGCCGCTGGGCGGGTCGATCGCGGCGCGCGAGGGCCGCCCCGCGCGGGTGGTCGTCTACCGGCGTCCCGTGGAGATCCGCACCAAGGGGCGGGACGAGCGGGCGGCGCTGGTGCACGAGGTCGTCGTCGAGCAGGTGGCGGAGCTGTTGGGGCTCACCCCGGAGACCGTGGATCCCCGGTACGGCGAGGACTGAACCCCGCCTACTTCTGCAGCACCGACAGGTCCTGCTCGGCCTGCGGTACCTCCACCATCCCCCGGTCGTCCGGCAGGGTCTGCACCGTGAAGGCCGGGACGTCCCCCTGGGACGAGGACAGCGTGCGCGAGCCGTAGACCGGCCCGCCCGAGACCGTTTCGACCGTCACCGCGTACGTGCCCTTCAGGCCGCTCGGTGCCGGCAGGTCGATGTCCTGAGTCGTGCCCTTCTTGATCGTGTACGTCTGTGTCGCCTCCGAGCCGCCCTCGCTGCCCGCGGATGCCGTGACCTTCACCTTCGCGGTGGCGGTCGGGGCGGTCAGGGAGAGCGTCGTGCCCTTCGCGGTGTTCTCTGCGGACGTCGCGCGCGTGCCCACCGGCCTGGTGGCCGGGATGAACGCCGTCTCCTGGTCGGCGCCCTTGCCCCGGACCACCCGGAGCGCCGCCACCACCGGGACCGAGCGGTCCGTCGGGGTCAGCACCACCGAGCCCGCCTCGCCGCGGGTGACGTCACCGAGGTCGACCGCGGACGTCATCCGCGACTTCACGTGCAGCGTCTCGTTGCCGGCCGGGGTGATCAGGCCGGACGGGGAGGCGAGCTGGACCTTCAGGTCGGCGTCGGAACCGCCGGGGGTGAAGGCGATCAGGCGTACCGCCGTGGCGTCCTTGGGGATGCCGGGCAGGACCAGGCTGCCCGCGGGGTCCGTGGAGGCGGCCAGCCAGTCGCCGCCGAGCTTGTCGTCCAGGGCCTGCACGGCGGCGCCCACGCGCCCGCTGCGGACGCTGACGTGCACGGTGAGGTTGGTCTGCTTCTCGTCGATGAGCGTGGACAGCAGGACCGGCTCGGTGCCGTGCGGCGGGACCGTGATGCCGTCCGGAATCGTGGTCTCCAGGGTGCCGTCCTTGCCGTACAGCTCGATGTCGACGACGGCCGCGGAGTCGTCCGGGTTGGTCAGGTGCACATAGTCCGTGCGGTCGGTCGCCGTACTGGCGCCCGGGAACCAGAACTCCGTGTCCGGCGCGGTGCAGTTGACGCCCTGCAGTCCGCGTCCGGTGCCAGCGGTGACCTCGGTGGTCTGCTGGACGGTCCAGCCGGGCGCGAACTTCCCCTCGGCGGTGCCCACCAGCGCGGGCGAGTCGGCCCCGGAGGCGTCCCCGGTGACCGGCTTGCCCGGCTCCTTGGGCTCCAGGACCGGCTTCTCGTCCGCCCTCTTGTCGCTCTCCTTGTCGCTCTTCTCCGTCGACTGCCCGGCCGCGGCCCTGAGTTCGGCCTCGCCGTCGCTGCCGGTGCCCTTGGTGACGGGAGTGAAGGAGGTGTACGCAGTCTCGGCGAGGTCGGAGGTGCTGGGCGACGGGCAGAGCAGGCTCGTGCGCTCCACGGGCAGCACGGCGGCCGCCTCGGCGCTGTCGTTGCCGGACGCCTCCGGGGCGCTCAGCGTGGCGTACCCGGTGACGGCGGCGAGCGCGGTCACAGCGGCGAGCAGGGAGAGGGTGGTGCGGTTCACTGCTGGCTCCCGTCGGGACGCTCGACTCCGTGCTGCGGCTGCTGCTGCTCCGGGTCGTAGCCGGTGTCGTAACCCTGCTGGTACGTCTGGTCGTACGCGGCCTGGTCGTACGCGCCCTGCTGGGGCTGTCCGCCGTACGCGTACGGGTCGTAGTGGCCGGCCTGGTACGGATCCGCCTGGTAGGCCTGGTCGTAGCCGCCCGCCGGGTACGCCTGGCCGTTCTGGTACTGCTCGCCGTAGCCGCCGTACTCGGTGGCTGCCGCGTAGCTCGGGGTGTCGTACTGGCCGTAGGGCTGCTGCTGCGGGACGGGGACGGGGGGCTCCTGCTGCGGAGCGGGCGGGAGCTCGTCGGGGCGGCCCTGTTCCTCGGCCGCCGCCTGGGCGCGCAGGCGGCGCGCGCGGCGGCCCTCGCCGGAGACGGCCTGCGCCGGGATCGGCTGCTCCTCGGGGAGGTCGTCGTCGACGTCACGGCGGCGGCCGGGCAGGGCGAGGACGACGAGGACGACGGCGAGGGAGCCCTGGACCCACAGCCAGGCGGTGTGGCCGATGGGGTCCTCGAAGGTGACGTCCAGCCTGCCGCCGGAGGCGGGGAGTTCGAAGCCCTGGGCCCAGCCGTCGACAGTGGTGCGGGTCAGCGGCTTGCCGTCCAGGGTGGCCGTCCAGCCCTCGTCGGCGGTGTCGGCCAGGCGCAGGGTGCGGCCGTCGGAGCCCTCCGGGACGGTGGTGTGGATCTCGACGGGGCCCGCGGCGACGGGCTGCGGCTCACCGGACTCGGTGACGATGGTGGCGCGCGCGACGTCCTGGTCGACCCGCCACAGCGCACTGCCGTTCTGCTCGCTGAGCCGGCTCAGACCGGGGGTGGCGTCCAGCACGCGCGTGACCTCGCGGGGCGCGCCCTTGTGGACGAGGACGTACGCCACGGCGAACTTGCCCAGCTGGTCGGCCTGGTCGGCGCCGGAACCGGCGACGAGGTTGGCGACGACCTTGTCGAGGCCGCTGTTCTCCCCGTCGGCCGCGGCGAGTTCGCCGTCGCCGAGGCGGGCACCGGAGCCGCGGACCAGCATGTAGCCCACATCGGCCGCGGAGTCGCTGTCGAGGACGAGGGTGCGGGTCTGGTCGCGGTTGCCGCTCTCCTCGGCGACGAACGCGGGCACCTGCACCGGGTCGCGCCGCTCGACCGGGCCGTCGGCGCCGTCGATCATCCAGCCGGCGGCGACGAGCAGGGGACCCACGGCGGCCGCGAGGGCGATCAGCGCGGCCACCGGCTGACGCCAGCCGAAGCTCTGCTCGGCCACGCGTGCGCGTGCCCCGTCGGCGCCGAGCAGCGCGGCGGCCAGCAGGGCGACGCCGTAGACGAGGGTGGCGGGGCCGGCCCAGGTGGAGCCGTTGGACAGGACCGCGAAGACGAGGCCCACCAGGGCGACCGCCCAGGCCGTCCGGATCCCGAACTGACGCTGCGAGCGCAGCAGGGCCGCCAGCGCGGCCAGCACGACGCCGATCAGCATCAGCCCGCCGACCGTGCCGGGGCCACCGGGGCTGGCGCCGAGCAGGTCGAGGGCGGAGGCCGCCGAGGAGCCGTACTCCAGGCCCGCCTCGGCGAAGAAACCGAACGGGAGCAAGGTCAGCGACCAGGGCGCGAGAACCAGCAGCGGGGTGCCGAGCTGGGCCAGGAAGCGCAGGCCGTAGGCGGTGATGTCGGTGCGGCGCACGGCCAGCAGAGCGACGCCCAGCAGCAGCGCGATCGGCCACACGATCGGCGTGAAGGCCGTGGTGACCGTCAGCAGCAGGGCGTACGCCCAGGTGGCCCGCCAACTGCCGCGCGCCCCCGAGGTGTTCGCCAGGCCGCTGGCGGCGATGCCCGCGCGGGCGATGAGCGGCAGCAGGACGGCCAGGACGGCGGTGCCGATCCTGCCTCCGGCGAGGGCGCCGGTCGCGGCGGGCAGGAAGGCGTAGGCGACGGCCGCCCACGCGCGCAGCAGGCGGGAGGCGACGAGCGGGCGGGAGGCGAAGTAGGCGGTGAGCCCGGCCAGCGGCACCGAGCAGACCAGGAGGACGGTCACGGCGAGTCCGGTCGAGCCGAACAGCACGGAGGCCAGCATCGCCACGAGCGCCAGATACGGGGGCGCGGACGCGGTGCCGCCGGCCCCGACCGGGTGCCAGGAGTCCAGGTAGTGCGACCACAGCTCCGCGGAGTCCGCCGGGGCGGGCAGCAGGGCGCCGCCCGCGAGGGCACCGCCGCCGAGCAGTTCGCGGCAGGCGGCGAGCGAGACGAGCAGCAGCACCAGGAAGAGCACCGGGCCCGGCTTGCGGGCGATGCGCTTGAGGCGGGCGAACTGCTCGATCTCCAGGAAGTCCGCGTCGTCGCCGCCGGGTCCGGACTCGATGCCGCCGCCGTGCCGTCCGGCGCCGGAGGTCGCCTCGGGGTCGGAGTCGCCGAAAAGGGTGCCCGCGGCCTGCTCCACGGTGGCCCGCACGGTCGCGCCGGGCGGCGGGAACAGCGGCCGCAGCTCGCCCTTGTCGACGACCGGGCGGCCCCGGCTGCGCCGTCCGGCGATGATCCGCTCGGGCCGCAGCAGCACGCCCAGCAGACCGCGGATCTCGTCGAGGGCCTGTCCTGGGACCTTGCCGACGAGATAGGCGACGGTCCGCAGCAGGGTGCCGAGGATGACGCGCAGCAGCACCCAGGGCAGCGCGGCGGAGCGGGTGTTGACGAGCAGGGTGTAGACGGCGCCGGCCTTGTCGACCTTGTGCGGGGAGGCCGTGGTGCGGCCCGCGCAGTCGACGGTGCGGCGCTCACGGGAGGCCGCCTCGGCATGGCGTACGACCGCCTCGGGGGCGATGAGGACGCGGTGGCCAGCCGCCTGGGCGCGCCAGCACAGGTCGACGTCGTCACGCATCAGGGGCAGTCGCCGGTCGAAGCCGCCGAGCTGTTCGAAGACATCGCGGCGGATCAGCATGCCTGCGGTGGACACGGCGAGCACGGACCGGACGTGGTCGTGCTGGCCCTGGTCCTGTTCGCGGCGGTCCAGGCCGGTCCAGCGGCGGCCGGAGTGCGCGATGGAGACGCCGACCTCCAGCAGCTGCCGTTTGTCGTACCAGCCGCGCAGCTTGGGGCCGACGACGGCGACGTCGTCGCGGCCGAGCTCCAGTTCGTTCTCCACGACCCTCAGCAGCTGGGCCAGGGCATCGGGTTCGGGGGCGCAGTCGTCGTGCAGCAGCCACAGCCACTGGACGGGCTCGCCGTGCGGGAGCTCCGGCAGGTCGTACGTGTCGTCGCGCCAGGTGCGGGTGACCGGGTCCCAGCCGCTCGGCCGCCTCAGGTAGGGCAGGTCGTCGGGGGTGAGGACCGGCGCGGTGCGGGCGGCCTCCTCGACGGCCTGGCCGAAGCCGGTGCGCCGGGCGAGGTGCAGCACGCGGTCGGGGCCGAGGGCGTCGGTGACCAGTTGGGCGGAGTCGTCGGCGCTGCCGGTGTCGGCGGCCATGAGGGACTGCACGGGGCGCTCCTGGCCGAGCAGCCCGGCGAGCGCGTCGGGCAGCCAGCGGGCACCGTCGTGGGCGACGAGGACCGCGGTCACCACGTGACGCGGGAACTCTGGTGCGGCGGCGTCTTGATGCGCTGCCGAGTGGCTGTGCACGGACATCGAGGTACGGGCCCCGGTTCGGTGGACTGTGGTGGACGCCTGTGCCCTTTGGGGGCAGCGGGGTGTCTTGGACGAGCGACCACACTATCGGCTGGGCATGACGACGGCCCGCCGCCTGTGGATAACCCACCTGCGACGGGCCGTACGGGACGTATGTACGTGTGGATGTGCGCTGTTTCGTCAGACGGCGGCCTTCTTCAGCCGGCGGCGTTCCCGCTCGGACAGGCCGCCCCAGATGCCGAAGCGTTCGTCGTTGGCGAGGGCGTACTCAAGGCACTCGGAGCGGACCTCACAGGCGAGGCAGACCTTCTTGGCCTCGCGGGTGGAGCCGCCCTTCTCGGGGAAGAAGGACTCGGGGTCGGTCTGGGCGCACAGCGCGCGCTCCTGCCAGCCGAGTTCCTCGTCCGCGTCGTCGACCAGCAGTTGCTGCACCAGCTCGGTCATGTGCGCCCCTCGTCTGTCTTTCGCGTCCCCGTGATGTAGCCGTTACCGATTTCGGCTGAACGACACGAGTGAAATTACAAGTGTGCTGCTCCGGGCGAGTCAAGCCGAGATCTGCTATTGGGCCCCTTATTCACTCTGCGGAACCAAGGCCTTGCGGAAAGTGTTCAAATCGGCATAAACCTTGACACGCAGACGAGACCCGGGAGGGCCTCCGGCCCGTACAGGGCTAGTACGGAAAAGGACGCCCAGGAGTTCGATCTCGTTCCGACGCGCGCGTCGAAGCGAACCGGATCACAGTCGGATCACGGGACGGCAACGAGGCTTGTGCGCCCGGTTGAGCGCCATGTGTCCCGGGTGCCCCTTGAACAAACCTTTCGCCAGCCAGATGAACCGGATGAGGTGAACCATGTCCCACATTCCGGGCGTCGAGTTGACAGTGAAGGTGTGAACCGCTGTCCTTGTGGGCATGCTCGCGAACTTGGCACTCACCTCGACCCGCACCGCCGGGTCCCTCGGTGCTGCCCACGCTCGCTGTAGCTGTTGTTGCTGTCCCAGCTGTTGAGCCACCCCCGCTCCAGCTGCAGGCCGGGTCCCCACCCCGCGACTCGGTTGCCTGTTCCCTCTGACCTTCTTTCACTGAGGAACCACCGCACCCCATGAACAGCGACAGCGACCTCCAGATCGCCGGCGACATCCTCGAAGTCCCGCACCTCCTCCAGCCTCCGCGCGAGCACCCGGCCACCGTCGCCGAGTTCGTCGGCCTGGCCCGCGCCATCGCCGCCGACCGCTCCCAGTGGGAGCACCTCGTCCAGTACGACGCCACCTCCCGCTGGTACCACCGGCTGCGCACCGGTCCCGGCTACGAGGTCTGGCTGCTGTCCTGGGTGCCCGGACAGGGCAGCGGACTGCACGACCACGGCCCCTCCTCCGGCGTACTGACCGTCCTGGAGGGCACGCTGACCGAGCGCACGGAGCGCGGCACGCGCGCGTTGGCGTCCGGGGCGCAGCGGGTGTTCGCGCCGGGGTACGCGCACGAGGTGGTCAACGACGCGCTGGAGCCGGCGGTGAGCCTGCACGTCTACTACCCGGGCCTGACCCAGATGCCGATGCACCCCGCCCCGGCCTGCGAGGTCGCGACCGCCTGACGCATTGTCGGACCCGCCTGCCATGCTTGCTCCATGCGCATTGTGGTTCTGGCAGGCGGCATCGGCGGTGCCCGGTTCCTGCGTGGTCTGAAGCAGGCCGCGCCGGACGCGGACATCACCGTGATCGGCAACACCGGCGACGACATCCATCTCTTCGGACTGAAGGTCTGCCCGGACCTCGACACGGTGATGTACACCCTCGGCGGCGGCATCAACGAGGAGCAGGGCTGGGGGCGGGCCGACGAGACCTTCCACCTCAAGGAGGAGCTCGCGGCGTACGGCGTGGGGCCCGAGTGGTTCGGGCTCGGCGACCGGGACTTCGCCACGCACATCGTGCGGACCCAGATGATCGGCGCCGGGTATCCGCTGAGCACGGTCACCGAGGCGCTGTGCGACCGGTGGAAGCCCGGCGTCCGGCTCATCCCGATGACCGACGACCGCGTGGAGACCCATGTCGCCGTGGAGCTGGACGGCGAGCGCAGAGCGATCCACTTCCAGGAGTACTGGGTGCGGCTGCGGGCCTCGGTCCCCGCCGAGGCCGTCGTGCCCGTGGGCGCCGAGCAGGCCAAGCCCGCGCCGGGCGTCCTGGAGGCCATCGCCGAGGCGGACGTCATCGTCTTCCCGCCGTCCAACCCGGTCGTCTCCGTCGGCACGATCCTCGCCGTGCCCGGCATCCGTGAGGCCATCGCCGAAGCCGGGGTGCCGGTGGTGGGCCTGTCCCCCATCGTCGGGGACGCGCCCGTGCGCGGGATGGCCGACAAGGTGCTCGCGGCGGTCGGGGTGGAGTCGACGGCCGCGGCGGTCGCCGAGCACTACGGCTCGGGGCTGCTCGACGGCTGGCTCGTGGACACCGTGGACGCGTCCTCCGTGGAGCGCATCGAGGCGGCCGGCATCCGCTGCAGGGCCGTACCGCTGATGATGACCGACCTCGACGCGACCGCGCGGATGGCCCGTGAGGCGCTGGCGCTGGCCGAGGAGGTGCGGGGGGTGTGAGTGAGGTGTCGTTCCGGGTCTGGGCCGTGCCCGGGATCCCCGAGGTCGCGGCGGGCGACGACCTCGCCAAGCTGATCGCGGGCGCGGAGCCCGCGCTGGCCGACGGTGACGTCCTGCTCGTCACCTCGAAGATCGTGTCCAAGGCGGAGGGCCGGCTCGTCCCGGCGACCGACCGGGAGGCCGCGATCGACGCCGAGACCGTACGGGTCGTCGCGCGCCGCGGCACGCTGCGGATCGTCGAGAACCGGCAGGGCCTGGTCATGGCGGCGGCCGGTGTCGACGCCTCCAACACCCCTTCCGGGACCGTGCTGTTGCTGCCGGAGGACCCGGACGCGTCGGCGCGCGCGATACGGGACGGGCTGCGCGACGCCCTCGGCGTCGACGTCGGGGTGATCGTCACCGACACCTTCGGGCGGCCCTGGCGCTCGGGGCTCACCGACGTGGCGATCGGCGCCGCCGGGGTGCGCGTGCTCGACGACCTGCGCGGGGGCACGGACGCGCACGGCAATCCGCTCAGCGCGACCGTCGTCGCGACCGCGGACGAGCTGGCCGCCGCCGGTGACCTGGTGAAGGGCAAGGCCGCCGGGCTGCCCGTCGCCGTGGTGCGCGGGCTGCCGCATGTGATGGCCGGGGACGACGGCGAGGGGGCGCGGGCCATGGTGCGCGGCGGGCGCGACGACATGTTCCGGCTGGGGACCTCGGAGGCGGTACGTCTCGCGGTGACCCAGCGCCGTACGGTCCGGGCCTTCACCGACGAGCCCGTCGACCCCGGGGCGGTACGGCGGGCGGTCGCCGCGGCCGTGACGGCGCCGGCGCCGCATCACACGACGCCGTGGCGGTTCGTGCTGCTGGAGTCGGAGGAGTCGCGGGTCCGGCTGCTCGACGCGATGCGGGACGCGTGGATCGCGGATCTGCGGCGGGACGGCAAGAGCGAGGAGTCCATCGCCAAGCGGGTGCGGCGGGGGGACGTCCTGCGCAACGCGCCGTATCTGGTGGTGCCGTGTCTCGTCATGGACGGGTCGCACACGTACGGTGACGCGCGGCGGGACGCGGCCGAGCGGGAGATGTTCGTGGTGGCCGCCGGGGCCGGAGTGCAGAACTTCCTGGTGGCGCTGGCCGGGGAGCGGCTCGGGTCGGCGTGGGTGTCGTCGACGATGTTCTGCCGCGATGTCGTACGGGATGTGCTGGGGCTGCCTCAGGGGTGGGATCCCATGGGGGCCGTGGCTGTGGGGCATCCCGCGGAGGAGCCTCGGCCGCGGGCCGAGCGGGACGCGGGGACTTATATCGAGGTGCGCTGACGTACGGCGGCTTCGGCCTACCCTCGTAGGGCTTCCCTCCTCCCCCTAGGACCTCATTCGTGGCTGGACGTTTCGCTCCTCGGCCCACGCGTACGACCGTGCGCGGGGGGCATGTCGGTGTGCCTGCGGGTGTGCCGCGGCAGGCTGCCGTGGCGGGGCGGGTGCGGATGTATGTGCCTCAGGGGCCGCTCGATCTGGGGCTGGTGCTCGGGCCGTTGCGGCGGGGGCCGGGGGATCCCACCTTTCGGGCGATGCCGGACGGGGCGGTGTGGCGGGCCACTCGTACTCCGCTTGGGCCCGGGACCTTGCGGGTCGCTGTGCAGGGGGCGGCGGTTCGGGCGGAGGCATGGGGGGCGGGGGCCGAGTGGCTGCTGGAGCAGGTGCCGGAGTTGTTGGGTGCCGCGGATGATCCTGAGGCGTTCGCGCCTCGGCATCGGGTGGTGGCGCTCGCTCGGCATCGGCGGCCGGGGTTGCGGCTTACGCGGACCGGGCTGGTGCTGGAGTCGTTGATTCCGTCGATTCTGGAGCAGAAGGTCACGACCGATGAGGCGTATCGGGCGTGGCGGTTGCTGGTGCGGAAGTTCGGGGAGCCGGCGCCTGGGCCCGCGCCCGGGCAGATGTGTGTGATGCCGGATGCGCGGACGTGGGCGTTGATTCCGTCCTGGGAGTGGCATCGGGCGGGGGTCGACAACAAGCGGGCGTCGACGATTCTGCGGGCTGTGCGGGTCGCTGCGCGGCTGGAGCAGGCGGTGGGGTTGGCGCCTGAGGAGGCTCGGGCGCGGCTGGAAGTGGTGCCGGGGGTGGGGCCCTGGACCTCTGCGGAAGTGGTGCAGCGTAGTCATGGGGCGACGGATGCGGTGACCGTGGGGGATTTGCATCTGCCGGGGATTGTGGGGTTTGCGCTCGCGGGGGATCGGGATGCGGATGACGCCGTGATGTTGTCGCTGCTGGAGCCGTATGCGGGGCAGCGGCATCGGGCGGCTCGGTTGATTCTGCTGAGCGGGAGGGTGCCGGCGCGGCGGGCTCCGCGGATGCCTCGGGGGGATATCGGGCGGTTGTGACGGGGTGACGGGACCGGGCTGTTCTTCGCCCCCGCCGCCCCTACCCGTCCCTCCCCCAGAGGGGGACCCCCACTGGGGGCTGCGCCCCCAGACCCCCGCTTCGGCCTGAACGGCCTCGTCTTCAAACGCCGGACGGGCTGAAAGGGGCTGAGCAACGTTCGCCCCCAGCGGGTGGGCGGAGGGTCGGGACGGCCATGGCCCGCCCTCACACACCGGCCCCGCCGGAGCAGCTCAAGTGCGCCACACTCAGCCAGGTGAGCGAGGGGATCGGGACGGCCATGGCCCGCCCTCCCACACCGGCCCCGCCGGAGCAGCTCAAGTGCGCCACACTCAGCCAGGTGAGCGAGGGGATCGGGACGGCCATGGCCCGCCCTCCCACACCGGCCCCGCCGGAGCAGCTCAAGTGCGCCGCACTCAGCCAGGTGAGCGGAGGGTCGGGACGGCCATGGCCCGCCCTCGAACACCGGGCCCGCTGGAGTGGCTCGGGTGTGCCGCACTCAGCGAGGTGAGCGAACCGCGCACGTGCCGTGACTCGTGTCGAGTCCCCCCACCTGACAGTAGGGGGAGTGCGTGTCCTTCGTTATTGGTCCGGGGAAAAGCGGAGTGCTCTTGCTGGGATTTGGGCGTCGCACCAGACTCGGGCGCCGTCTGTGAGTTCGTTTTCGGGGCCGATTATGGCGCCGTCGCCGATTACCGTGCCCGTCAGGATGGAGCGTTCGCCTACTCGGGCTCGGGTGCCGATCAGGCTGTCCGTGATGACCGCGCCGGGTTCGATGACCGCGCCCGGGAGGATCGTGCTGCCGAAGACTCGGGCGCCCTCCGCGACGAAGGCTCCCTCGCCGACCACCGTGCCGCCCGCCAGCTTCGCGTCCGGGGCGACCCTGGCCGTGGGGAGGATGAGGCGGTCGCCGCAGCGGCCGGGGACCGCGGGGGACGGGGCCCGGCCCAGGACGAGGTCGGCCGAGCCGCGGACGAAGGCCGCGGGGGTGCCGAGATCCAGCCAGTAGGTGGAGTCCACCATGCCTTGGAGGTGCGCGCCCGCCGACAGCAGGTCCGGGAAGGTTTCGCGTTCGACGGAGACCGGGCGGCCCGTCGGGATCGTGTCGATCACCGAGCGGCGGAAGACGTACGCGCCCGCGTTGATCTGGTCCGTGACGATCTCTTCCGGCGTCTGCGGCTTCTCCAGGAACGCCGTCACCCGGCCCGTCTCGTCCGTCGGGACCAGGCCGTACGCCCTCGGGTCCGTCACTTTCGTGAGGTGGAGAGAGACATCCGCCTCCGTGCGCTGGTGGGTGTCCACCAGCGCCCTGATGTCCAGGCCCGTCAGGATGTCGCCGTTGAAGATCAGGACCGGGTCGTCGGGGGCGGAGTGGAGCCGGGAGGCGACGTTGCGGATGGCGCCGCCCGTGCCGAGCGGCTCCTCCTCGGTGACGTACTCGATGTGCAGGCCCAGCGAGGCGCCGTCGCCGAAGTACGGCTCGAAGACCTCGGCCAGATAGGACGTGGCCAGGACGATGTGGTCGACGCCCGCCGCTCTCGCTCTCGCGAGTTGGTGGGTGAGGAAGGGGACCCCGGCCGCCCGGACCATGGGCTTGGGCGTGTGCACGGTGAGGGGACGCAGCCGTGTGCCCTTGCCGCCGACCAGGAGGATCGCTTCTGTCACCTGTTGTCTCCGCTTCCTGCCGGGACCGGCCGAACTGTCTTTCGGCCGGTCAGTGTATGCAGACCGTTGCGTGCGGACCGTGTGCGGTGCCCTCGACGGCAGTGCGGCGTTCGTCATTGATCCGCCTTTCCCCCGATGGCGGTGAGTGTGCTCTTCCGGCGTCAGCGGCCCTGTCAGCGCCCCTGGAGTCTGGCCGCCGTGGTGCGGGCCGTGCCGAGCTTGCGGTACATCTGCCAGCCCGGGCACTCCGTGGCGAAGCCGTCACGGTGGCCGGAGATCACATTCAGTCGTACGTTCCTACCTTTTGCGTAGAGATTGCCACCCCCGGACTTCAGGTATGTCTTTCCGCGCGGATTGGCGCCGAAGAGACCGAGTTTCCAGGCCGTGAGCCGTGCCACGGCCTTCACGGCGGCGCCGGACGGCTTGGTCGAGCCGTGGCTGCCGAGGAGGGCGATCCCCATGCTGTGCGTGTTGAAACCGAGAGTGTGGGCGCCGAGGACCGGCTTGGCCACGCCACCGGCGCGACCCTCGTAGATGTTTCCGCACTTGTCGACGACGAAGTTGTAGCCGATGTCCCGCCAGCCCATGCTCAGCACGTGGTAGCGGTAGATACCGCGGATGACGGAGGGGGCCTGCGAGCACGTGTATCCGTTGCCGGACGCCGTGTGGTGCACGAAGGCCGCCTTCACCTTCTTCGTGTAGACGAATTTCTTCTCCCGCAAGCTCTCGTTCGCGCCCCAGCCACGGCGGGTGACGATGCGGGGGCGGGGGCCGATGTACGGCTTCGCCTTCTGTTCCTCCGTCAGTTCGGTGCCGCGGAGGGCGAACAGTTCGTCGCGGGTCTGCTCGGAGGTGAGCTCCGGGATCTCCATCGCGCCCACCGGGGCCAGCTCGGCGTTGGCGGCGGAGGCCGCTGCCGTTTCGGCGGTCATGGTGTTGGCGGGGGCGTCCGGGGGGGCGGCTGCTCGGGTGGCCGGCTGGGGTGGCTCCTCCCCCGCCCCGCCCGGGTCGACGAGTTCCAGGCGCAGGCCTGTCGGGAGGGGGTTCGCGTACGGGTCCCTGCCCTGGTCCGCTCTGACTCGTACTTCCACTCCGTCCGAGTCGCCCACCCACAGGGGGGCCGTGGAGCCGCGCACCCGGCCCGAGGTGCGTTCCGCGGTGTCCGGGTCGGCTCCGTGCTCGGCGTTGCGGGTCTCGATGTCCTGCCAGCCGGACCAGGTGCCGGTGGCCGTGGCGCGGGTGCGGACCTGGACCCGGCCGTGCAGCTCTGTGCCGGGGTCGTCCCAGATGACGCCTACGAGGGAGAACGGGCGTACATCTCGGCGGGGCAGGCCCTGTTCCGGTGCCGTGGGGGTCGCTCTCGTGGTGGGGAGCGTTGCCAGGGGGAGGGACTCGGTGTGGCCGGGGGTCGATCTCTCGCGAGGTGTCGTGGCCGCTTCCGCCGTCGGCGCGGGTCTCTTGGTCGCCGCGGCGGAGGATGGGGCCAGCGGAAGGAGAAGAGTGGCCGCGCAAATGACACCGATCGAGGAAGCAAGGAATCCACGCATGCCCCTGATGTTGGACATAGTCATACATATCTGTCCATCGGGGATTTGACGGGGCGTTGGGCGGGGTTCGGCCGAATCGGTGGTGGGTGCGGGGGCTGCGCGGGGTGGGGCGCGCGTACGCTAACGCGGGTGAATGCCACCGATCGCACCCCTGCCGACCTGCTGACTTCCGCGCTTGCCGCGGATCCTGGGCGTCCCCTGGTGACCTTCTACGACGATGCCACCGGGGAGCGTGTCGAATTGTCCGTGGCCACCTTCGCCAATTGGGTGGCCAAGACGGCGAACCTTCTTCAAGGAGACCTCGGCGCCGGGCCCGGGGACCGGGTGGCTCTGCTGCTGCCCGCGCACTGGCAGACGGCGGTGTGGCTGCTGGCCTGTTCGTCCGTGGGGACCGTCGCGGATGTCGGCGGCGCGGATGTGGCGGCGGCCGATGTCGTGGTGAGCGGGCCGGAGACGCTGGATGTGGCGCGGGGCTGTGGTGGGGAGCGGGTCGCCATGGCGCTACGGCCGTTGGGCGGGCGGTTTCCTCAGGTGCCGGCCGGGTTTGTGGACTACGCGGTGGAGGTGCCGGGGCAAGGGGATCGGTTTGTGCCGTTCTCACCGGTGGATCCCGAGGAGGCGGCGTTGATTGTCGCCGGGCGGGAGTTCACGGGGGCGGAGGTTGTGGAGCGGGCGCGGGACGAGGCGACGGGGTTGGGGTTGACCGGGCCCGGGTCTCGGATTCTGTCGGGGTTGGGGTACGACACGTGGGAGGGGTTGAACGCCGGGTTGTACGGGGCGTTGGCCACGGGGGGGTCTGTGGTGTTGTGCCGGAATCTTTCGGCGTTGGGGGAGGAAGCGTTGGCCAAGCGGATCGAGAGTGAGCGGGTCACGGCTGTGGCGCGGTGACGCTCTCGGGTGCGGCACGGCATTTCTCGCCCCCGCCGCCTACCCGCCCCTCCCCCAGAGGGGCCCCCACCGGGGGCTGCCGCCCCCGGACCCCCGTTTCGGCCCTGAACGGGCCTCGTCCTCAAACGCCGGACGGGCTGAAAGATGCGGACCGGCACTGAGACGTGCCGTCCGTCAACGCCGGCCGACGGTATCCGCCCCTCCCCCATTCGGCCCATCACCACCCACCCCCCGGCCCCCATCCGCGTCATGGTCGTGAGGGAGACCACGGAGATATCGGCCCGCACGCCATGAGGGGTGGACGGAGACGTGACCGAGAGCGGAGGTGGGGCCCCGAGGTGGGGGGCCCGGGCCAGTGGGACGGGGCTGATACGTCGGCGGCGGCGGACTTGGCTTCGGCGGGTTGCCCTTGGGGTGGGTGTGGCGGTGTTGGTGGCCGTCGGGTGTGGGTGGGCCGTCTATGTGAAGCTCGACGGGAACATCACTCCGGACAGTGCCGCCGCCGCCGAACTCGCCCGGTACGAGAGTGAGCGGCCCACGTCGCTCGTCAAGAACGCTCAGAACATCCTGGTGATCGGGTCCGACTCCCGGTCCGGTGACGAGAACCGGCGCTATGGGCGGGACTCCGGGAGCGCGCGGTCCGACACCACCATCCTGTTGCATCTGTCCGCCGGGCGGCAGAGCGCCACCGCCGTTTCCCTGCCCCGGGATCTCATGGTCGACGTGCCGGCCTGTCTGCGGCGCGACGGCAAGCGCACCAAGCCCACGTTCGCCATGTTCAACTACGCCTTCCAGGTGGGCGGTTCGGCGTGCAGCATCCGTACCGTCGAGAAGCTCACCGGCGTGCGGATCGACCATCACATGGTCGTCGACTTCGGTGGCTTCAAGGACATGGTCGATGCCGTCGGAGGCGTCGAGGTCTGTCTGAAGGAGCCCATCAACGACAAGGCGGCCAAGCTTCGGCTTCCCGCCGGACGCGTCGAGCTCGACGGGGAACAGGCCCTTGGATATGTGCGCGCCCGGAAGTCCCTGGGCAACGGCAGTGACACCGACCGCATGGATCGCCAGCAGCGCTTTCTCGGTGCCCTCGTCAACAAGGTGCAGAGCAATGACGTACTGCTGAATCCGGTGCGGTTGTATCCCGTGCTCGATGCCGCCACGTCCTCGCTCACCACCGATCCGGATCTGGCCAGCTTGCGGGGTTTGTACCAACTCGTCCGTGGCGTGCGCGACATCCCCACCGAACGCGTGCAATTTCTGACCGTTCCCCGGGAGTCGTATGTCTACAACTCCAATCGCGACCAGCTGGTGGAGCCCGAAGCAGAAAGGCTGTTCGAGCGATTGCGTACCGACACGCCCGTCGAAGTCAGTCAAAAGGGTCGCCCGGGAGCGAGAGAAGCGGGCACTCACGACAAGCGCACTCCCTCTCGCGCCTCCTCCTCCCCCGCCCCCACCTTCCGGGGAAACACCGCCGCCCAGGACGCCTGCGGGTAAAGCGCGCACCAAGACGGCGAACCCCTGTTCAGGGAAATGCTCCGTATTGACCGGTTGTAGGGGCGTGGAATTTGTCACCGGCGTCCCTCCACGTTGAACTGGGCGGATAGTGTGAGCGACCCGGTGCGCCCGGCCACGCCGTTCCCTCCTGGTACGTCATGGGTCGCGCACTGTTTGACCGAGACCCGAGCGCCTTGGAGGGGGGAGGCGCCGCGTGGCCCCGACGGAGGATTCGGACAACCGTGGACGCGCAAGGCCGTGGGCGGGCGGAGAACATCGATCCCGCAGACCAGTGGGTGCTCAATCCGAACACCGGCGAATACGAACTGCGACTGACCCCATCCGCAGCGCAGTCGGCCGTTGCGACCCCCCGCAGATCCGCCTCCCGGACCGCGACGCCCGTACGCGCTCCGCGTCCGGGACGTGAGGTTCCGCCGGCCCGCCGGCGGCGCGGTGTACCCGAGGAGCCCCTTCCCGGCCGGCGTGGACGGCGCCCCGGGAAGAAGCAGTCCAAGGTCAAGAAGTTCCTGCTGTGGACCGGCGGCAGCATGGCGTTTCTGCTCATCGCCACCGCCGGGGCCGGGTATCTCTACCTGCAGCACCTCAACGACAACATCGACTCCGTCCCGGACGACGGCGCCGGCACCGGTGGCTTCAAGAAGGACGAGGCCATCAACATCCTGCTGATCGGCACCGACAAGCGCACCGGTGCCGGCAACGAGGGCTACGGCGACTCCGGCAGCGTCGGGCACGCCGACACCACGATCCTGCTGCATGTCTCCAAGGACCGGTCGAACGCCACCGCGCTCAGCATCCCGCGGGACCTGATCGTCGACATCCCGGACTGTCCGACCACTCAGGAGGACGGGTCCAAGAAGGTCATCAAGGGGGCCAGCGGTGTGCGCTTCAACACCAGCCTCGGGCAGGGCGGCCGTACGCCCAGTTGCACCATGCGGACCGTCACCGAGCTGACCGGGATCACCCCGGACAACTTCATGGTCGCCGACTTCAACGCGGTCAAGACGCTGACCAGCGCGGTCGGTGGGGTCGAGGTGTGTCTGGCCAAGGACATCGACGACCCGGACTCGCAGCTGAAGCTGTCCAAGGGCACGCACACCATCGAGGGCGAGCAGGCGCTGGCCTTTCTGCGCACCCGGCACTCGGTGGGCTTCGGCGGCGACTTGAGCCGGATCGGGCTGCAGCAGCAGTTCCTGAGCTCGCTGATGCGCAAGCTGAAGTCCAACGACACGCTCACCAACCCGACGAAGATGGTGAAGCTGGCGGAGGTGGGCACCAGGGCGCTCACCGTCGACTCCCAGCTCGACAGCATCGGCAAGCTGAAGGACCTGGGCCTTGAGCTGGGCAAGCTCGACACCAAGAACCTGACGTTCACCACCGTTCCGGTGATCGACAACCCGGCCGAGACGGTGAAGTCGACCGTCGTGATCAACGAGTCGACGGCCCCCGAGGTCTTCGACATGATCAAGAACGATGTGTCGTTCACCGAGGTCAAGGCGGAGAAGAAGAAGGAAGCCGCCGCCGTCGCCGCCCGCCTCAAGGGCACCAAGGCCGACGCCTCCGAGGTGCGCGTACGCATCCTCAACGGCGGCGCGGAGTCCGGCAGCGCCCAGCGGCAGCTCGCCTGGCTCCAGACCGAGGCGGGCGTGACCAAGTCCGAGAACGCGGGCAACGCGGACGCCGAACAGGCGAAGACGACCCTGGAATACGCTCCCGAACAGGCCGACCAGGCACGGCGGTTGGCGGACATCATGGGTCTGCCCGGCTCCGCGCTGAAGCCCGGCGAGAGCGTCACCAACTCCCAGGGCCTGCCCACGATGACGCTGATTCTGGGCAAGGACTTCAAGGGCGCGGGTGTGAAGCTCACCGGGTCGTCGTCGGGGAAGACCCCCGAGGGCGTCGACAAGTCCACCGCGGATCAGGTCGAGTGCGCCAAGTGACCGGATCCGTCTAACAATTGCGGGGAATTGACCGGTTGTAGGGACACCTCATTCGGTTGTACGCACGTGGAATTTCTCACCGACGTCGCTCGACGCCGAAGTGTGCGGATAGTGTGAGCGATCCCGTGCATCGGGCCGCGCGGCGAAGTTCCGCGCGGCGCCTTCCCGACGGAGGATTCGGACAACCGTGGACGCAGGCCGTGGGCGGTCGGAGAACATCGACCCCGCAGACCAATGGGTACTCAATCCGAACACCGGCGAATACGAACTGCGACTGAGCCCTTCCGCACCGCAATCACCGCAGTCGCCCGTCCCCGGTCCTCGCCGGCGCCCCGTGCCCCGTCCGGACGCCACCACCGCGAGACCCCCGGCCGTACCGGGCCGCCAGGTGCCGCCGCCGCGCAGGCGCCGGGCCGAGCCCGAGGAGCCGCCGGGGCGGCGCGGGCGCAGGCCCCGAAAGACGAAGACGAAGAAGGCGCTGCTGTGGACCGGCGGCACGATGGCGTTCGTGCTGGTCGCCGCCGCCACCGGCGGCTACCTCTACCTCAAGCATCTTGAGGGCAACGTCGACACGATCGACGTCGGTGAGGCGGGCGCGAGCAGCTTCAGGAAGGACGAAGCCTTCAACATCCTGATCATCGGCACCGACAAGCGCACCGGTGCGGGCAACGAGGGCTACGGCGACAAGAACAGCGTCGGCCACGCGGACACCACGATCCTGCTGCACGTCGCCAAGGACCGGTCGAACGCCACCGCGATGAGCATTCCGCGCGACATGATCGTCGACATCCCGGAGTGCCGGACGAAGCTGGAGGACGGCACCGAGAAGGTCATCCCCGGCCTGCAGGGCGTTCGCTTCAATCGCAGCCTCGGTGAGAGCGGCCGGGATCCCGGCTGCACCATGGACACGGTCAAGGAGTTCAGCGGCATCACGCCCGACCACTTCATGATGGTCGACTTCAATGCCGTGAAGACCCTGACGACCGCCGTGAACGGGGTCACGGTGTGCCTGAACCGCCCCATCAAGGACGAGAAGTCCAAACTCGACCTGCCCAAGGGTGAGTCGAAGATCGAGGGCGAGGATGCGCTCGCCTTCGTCCGCACCCGCAAGGCGTTCAGCAACAGCAGCGACCTGGACCGCATCAAGGCGCAGCAGCAGTTCCTGGGCTCGCTGATGCGCAAGATGTCCTCCAGCGACACCCTCACCAGCCCGACCAAGCTGCTGAAGCTGGCCGAGGCGGCCAGCGAGGCGCTGACGGTGGACAAGGCCATAGGCAAGGTGGGCACGCTCAAGGACCTCGCCCTGGAGCTGAAGAAGGTGCCGACGAAGAACATCACCTTCACCACCGTCCCGGTCAAGGACAACCCGGCCGAGGTGATCAAGGCGACCGTCGTCGTCAATGAGACGACGGCGCCCCAGGTCTTCGACATGATCAAGAACGATGTGTCGTTCACCGAGGTCAAGGGGGAGAAGAAGAAGGAAGCCGCCGCCGTCGCCGCCCGCCTCAAGGGCACCAAGGCCGACGCCTCCGAGGTACGCGTACGCATCCTCAACGGCGGCGCGGAGTCCGGCAGCGCCCAGGGCCAGCTCACGTATCTCCAGACGCAGGAGGGCGTGAGCAAGTCCGAGAACGCGGGCAACGCGGACGCCGAACAGGCCAGGACGACCCTTGAGTACGCTCCTGACCAGGCAGATCAGGCGCGCCGGCTGGCGGACATCATGGGGCTGTCCGGCTCCGCGCTGAAGCCCGGCGAGAGCGAGCTCAACGCCCAGGGTCTGCCGACGATGACATTGATCCTGGGCAAGGACTTCAAGGGGGCGGGCCTGAAGCTCGACGCCTCCTCGGCAAAGGCGCCGGACGTGCAGAAGTCGACGGCGGACAAGGTCCAGTGCGCCGGTTGAGCCACTGAGGCGACCTGACGGGCCTGTCGTACGTCTGACATGACGTACGACAGGCCCGTTCCATGGCGCTTGGGTGGGGCGGTTCGGCCGGCAGGGGTGGGGAGGGACGGGGAAGTGACGCAGAGCAGTGTGCGCGAGGCCGCTCCGGGCGCCGCGGAGGGCGGCGCGGGGGCGGCCGACGGCGGGGAGGGCCGGGGCGGTCGCCGCAGAGTGCGGCCGGGGCGCGGGCGGCGGATTCTGAAGTGGTCCGCGACCCTGATGGCGGTGCTCATAGTCGGTACGGCCGGGGCCGGGTACCTCTACTACCGGCATCTGAACGGCAACATCAAGCAGGACGACCTGAACCTGGGGGACAGCAAGGTCGCCAAGCCGACGCCGAACGCCGCCGGGCAGACCCCGCTGAACATCCTGCTCATCGGCTCGGACGCGCGGGACACCAAGGAGAACCAGAAGCTCGGCGGCGCCAGGGAGACGTTCGGTACGCCGCCGCGGGCGGATGTGCAGATGCTGCTGCACCTGTCGGCCGACCGCTCCAACATGTCGGTCATCAGCATGCCCCGCGACACCCTCGTACAGATCCCCAACTGCACCGACCCGGACGACGACGAGGTGTACCCGGCGAGCAACGGGCGGGTGGCGACCAACCAGAGCCTGAGGCACGGCGGTCCGGGCTGTACGGTGGCCACCTGGCAGGAGCTCACCGGCATCCGCATCGACCACTTCATCATGGTCGACTTCGCGGGCGTGGTGTCGATGGCGGACGCCATCGGCGGCGTCCCGGTGTGCGTGGACGCCAATATCGAGTCCCGTGACAACCAGGGCCACGGCTCCGGTCTGAAGCTGGAGAAGGGCACGCACCCGGTCAAGGGCGAGCAGGCCCTCCAGTGGCTGCGCACCCGCTACGGCTTCGAGGACGGCAGCGACCTCGCCCGCGCCAAGGCTCAGCAAATGTACATGACCTCGATGGTCCGCGAGCTGCGCGAGAACGCCACCCTCAGCAGCCCGCTGAAGCTGCGCAGGCTCGCCGAGGAGGCCACCGACGCGCTCACGGTCGACCCCGGTCTGGACGACGTCAAGAAGCTCTTCGACCTCAGCAACGAGCTGCGGAAGGTGGACCCGAAGCGCATCACCATGGCCACGATGCCGAACCGGTACGTGGGCGCGCAGGTGGAGCCCACCGAGGAGGCGGAGCAGCTGTTCCGGCTGGTGCGTGAGGACATCGCGCTGGACGGCAAGGGCAAGAAGAAGGCGAAGACCGAGGAGAAGCTCTCGGACGACCCGGCGGCGGCCGATGGCGAGATCGCTGTCCAGGTCCGGAACGGCACCGGCAGCGACGCCCTGGGCGCGGTCGGCGGGCGTGCGAACACGGTGACCGGGCTGCTCCGGGAGGAGGGCTTCACGCGGGCGGTCGCCGACCAGTCGACGCTCCTGAGCGAGGACCGTACGGTCGTCCGCTACCCGAGCGCGGAGCTGGAGGGCGACGCCCAGCGGGTCGCCAAGTCCCTGGGGATCCCGCTGAGTTCGGTGAAGCGCTCCACGGAGGTTACGGGGGTGACGCTCGTCGTGGGCGGCGACTGGCGCGAGGGTACGGCGTACAAGGCGCCGAAGCAGGACGACAGGATGCCCGACCCCGACAAGGCCCTCAACGGCGCCGACAAGGAGGCCTGTATGCGCGTGAACCCGGCCTTCACCTTCTAGGCCGGGTTCAGGGCGGCCGTGCTCAGTTGCTGGTGCTGAGCACGGCGGGGCGCCGGGAGGCGATCACCTTGCGGGCCAGCGAGCGCGGGCTGGTCAGGAAGCCCCAGCCCCAGGACATGTGCATGGTGGCGAGGGCCACGGGGATCTGCAGCCGGGCCTTCAGCGGCAGACCCTTGCCCGCCGGGACCGACCCGAGGACGATCGCCGCGAGATAGCCGCCGGGGATCACCAAGCCGAGCGGCGTCAGGGCCGCGCCCACCACGAGGCCCGCGGCGATGGCGAGGACCGCCGTCGGCGGGGCGAGGTAGCGCAGGTTGATGGACCCCTCGTGGTAGCGGGCGACGACGTGCCGCCAGCGGCCGTAGTCCTTGTACTGCTTGGCCAGGGCCTTCACGCTCGGCCGCGGGCGGTACGACACCTTCAGCTCGGGCGAGAACCAGATCAGCCCGCCGGCCTCGCGGATACGGAAGTTCAGCTCCCAGTCCTGGGCGCGGATGAACTCCTCGTTGTAGCCGCCCTGCTGCTCCAGGGCCTCGCGGCGGAAGACGCCGAGGTAGACGGTCTCGGCCTCGCCCGCCTGCCCGCCCGTGTGGAAGACGGCGTTGCCCACGCCGATCTTCGAGGTCATCGCGGCGGCCACCGCGTGCTCCCAGTCGTTCTCGCCCTCGGCGTGCATGATGCCGCCGACGTTCTGCGCGCCGGTCTCCTCCAGGAGCCGGACGGCGGTGGTGATGTAGTCGGGCGAGAGCATGCCGTGGCCGTCGACGCGGACGACGATCGGGTGGCGGGAGGCCTTGATCGCGGCGTTGAGGGCGGCGGGCGTGCGGCCGGTCGGGTTCGGCACGGTGTGGACGCGCGGGTCTTCCCGGACGAGCTGGGCGGCGATCTCGTCCGTACGGTCCGTGGACGGACCGAGGGCGATCACGACCTCCATCTCGCCGGCGTACTCCTGCGCGAGGATCGCTCGGACGGCTCCGCGCAGATGCCGCTCCTCGTTGAGGACGGGCATGATGACGGACACGGCGGGGAGCTGCACGTCGGGATAGGCGTTCATAGGGGCCTCACGTTACCGCGAACGGGGGACACCGGTGCGCCCCGCCCGGGGCGGCGCACCGGGCCACAGATCGTATGGGCCTACGGTGCTCACGGATCCCACGTCCCCGCAGTACGGCCTTCGCGGAGGTGTCGCCGTGCCCGCATCCCCCGCATCCCGTCCTTCCCAGCGTCCTCGACGCCGCCCGCCGCAGCCGCCCGTACGGCGGAAGAAGCCGCGCTGGGCCATGCGGGCGGTGACGACGCTGTCGGTCGTGGTGCTGGCGTCCGCCGGCATCGGCCATGCCGTGGTCACCAGCCTGGACGCGGACATCGCGCGGGTGGACCCCTTCAAGGACATGAAGAACCGGCCCCGGGCCGGGCACGGGATGAACGTGCTGCTGGTCGGCACGGACGGGCGGGACCGGATCTCCGAGACCGAGCGGCGCAGGTACCGGCTCGGTGGGGCGCCCTGCAACTGCACCGACACGATCATGATCGTGCACATCTCGGAGGACCGGCAGCGGGCGAGTGTGGTGAGCCTGCCGCGGGACTCGTACGCGAGGACGCCGGCGCATGCCGACGCGACGAGCGGTGAGCGGCATCACGGGCATCCGGTGAAGCTGAACGCGGCGTATGCGGAGGGTGGGCCGCAGCTGACGGTGCGGACGGTCGAGGCCATGACCCGGGTCAAGATCGACCACTATCTGGAGGTCGACTTCACCAGCTTCATGAAGACGGTGGATGTGCTGGGCGGGGTGAAGGTCTGCACGGCCGAGCCGCTGAAGGACTCCTACACCGGTCTTGACCTGCCTGCGGGCACGCACTCGCTGAGCGGCGGTCAGGCACTCCAGTACGTGCGCGCACGGCATGTCGACGGGGCGTCCGATCTTGGCCGGATGCAGCGGCAGCAGCGCTTTCTCGCGGCGCTGGTGGAGCGGGCCACGTCGTCCGGGATCGTGCTGAACCCGATGAAGTTCCGGGATGTGACCCGGGCGGTGCTGGGCTCCGTGCGGGCGGACAAGGGGTTCGGGGCCGACGAGCTGCTGGATCTCGGGCGGGCGATGCGGAACTTCTCGCCGTCGTCGTCGGAGTTCACGACGGTGCCCATCGGGCAGATGGGATACGTCGTGAAGGGGGTCGGGTCGACGCTGAAGTGGGACCCCGTGAAGTCGTCCCGGCTGTTCGCCGCCCTGCGCGAGGACAAGCCGCTGGCCGCGCACCGGCCGAGGAGCGCGGCGGTGAAGGTGGAGGTGGCGCCGCAGCAGATCCGGGTGCAGGTGGAGAACGGGACGGGGACGGCGGGGCTGGGGAAGCGGGTGGATGCGGCGCTGGCGGCGACGGGGTTCCGGACGTCGCGGATGCCGGTGAACGCGGCGGATCGGGGGGTGGAGCGGACGGTTGTCCTGTACGACCCCCGCTGGGACCGGTCGGCGAAGTCGCTGGGGGCCGCGTTGCCGGGGAGTGAGCTGCGGGCGGTGAAGGGGCTCGGGGCAACGCTGAAGGTGATCGCGGGGGCGGACTTCGAGCGGGTGCGGAAGGTCCGGGCGGCGGATCCTTCGCAGGGGGAGTCGGGTGTGGTGCGCGGTGACGAGGTCGTCTGCAAGTAGCTTCCTCGCCCCCGCCGCCCCTGCCCGTCTCCCATCCTGAAGGGGCTCCGCCCCCTGGACCCCCGCTCCTCAGACGCCGGAGGGGCTGGTTGTGGCCAGCCGCGGCACTAGGGGGTGTTTTGAAAGTCCCGCACAGCACCCACGGCGCCCGGCACGCACCCTCGCCGCACCGGCC
>NZ_JAVRBF010000853.1:0-270 GCF_032436805.1 Streptomyces sp. P17
GGCCCCTTGAAGCGCTGTCGAAACGCTGTTCGCGTTGCGCTAACATGCCGCGTGAACAGCTTCCCCAACGAGAGAACACACTGATGTCCGCAGCAGCCCGTGTGAAGCTGGCAGCCCGACTACATAAGGTGAACCTGAACTTATTGCTGGTTTTTCATACGCTGTATTGGAAGAGAAGCCTGACCCTGACAGCCAAAGCGCTTTGTTTAAGCCAACCGGCGGTGAGCCACTCATTAAAAAAACTTCGTCAACTGATGGGCGACCCGCTGT
>NZ_JAVRBF010000854.1:0-270 GCF_032436805.1 Streptomyces sp. P17
CTTTCACTGTGGCTAGTTGTTATGTAGTCATCACCATTGAACCTCCCAAATTTCTTGCCTGCTTTTGCTGAATGTAGAGGGACATAGTGGAAAACTGCCTGAATGTCGTTTGCTTTAAGGTACTCTAGCAGTGCGGTACGCTCACTGAGGTCTGCCACTTTAAGGTAAAATATGTGAGCGTTTTGAGTACAGGTTGCGGGGATGGTCGGTAGTTTAATTTTTCCTGCTTCTTGCAGTGGTAGCAAAGAATCATAGTACGCCTGCCAGCTT
>NZ_JAVRBF010000855.1:0-270 GCF_032436805.1 Streptomyces sp. P17
GTCACCCACGATCGGGGATCTTGCTCACTGGGGGCAGCTCGCTCCCTCAGGCTTAGTCGTCCTGGATGAGCAAGACAGGATACTGCAGGTGAACCAAACGCTGAATCACTTGCTTGGTTGCTCAAACAGCCAATTGATTCATCAGCCCGTCAGCGAGCTATTTACGGCAGAGGCCCACCTACTGTATCAGGGCGTGCTGGCTTTTCGGCTAAGCGCTATGGGGGCCATCGATGAAGCCCACCTCAATCTGCGCACGCAACAGGGTGAATC
>NZ_JAVRBF010000856.1:0-270 GCF_032436805.1 Streptomyces sp. P17
GTTACACCGTACTTCGCCAGCCCTGCCGCTGCGCGATCATGAATCTTGCTCGAAACCGAATCTTCAATCTTACTCACTAGGCGGCTCCGGCAGCGGCATCCAGTGGGCGGGGTTCATTGGCTCATCAAGGTCACTTTCCCATGCGTCAGGCCACCACCCATCATCGAATACACTTTGAATAACCACTGGATGCTTGTAACCGTCACCACCGTTGGTAATTACCCGAGTCCCATCCTTTGGCGCTGTCTCAATCGGCATCCACTTCATTTC
>NZ_JAVRBF010000857.1:0-270 GCF_032436805.1 Streptomyces sp. P17
GAGCCGGACCAGTTTGCGCGGGGTTGCGATCTGGATGCGCTGGAACTGTGCGACCCGGCGTCGGCGCCCGAACCTGCTGCCTTGCAAGAGGCCGCGCTTCGGCTTGAGTCCGCCGCTTTGGCGGTCAACGGGGTGTCGCAGGTGCAATCGGCCAGCGCCGCCTATGGGCGCCGCGCCATGTGGATTGCCACAAGCAACGGTTTTTCAGCGGGTTACGAGAGATCAAGCCATGGCCTGTCCGGCGTCGCCATCACCGGCGAGGGGCTGGCG
>NZ_JAVRBF010000858.1:0-270 GCF_032436805.1 Streptomyces sp. P17
GCGAGTACCTCGTCCCGGTCGGGCAGGCGCTCGCCGACAAGCACGGACCCGCACATGCAGGCCGGCCGGAGGCCGAATGGCTCCCGCCATTCCGCGACGCGGCCGTGCGGGCGATGATGGAGCTGATTCGGGAGGACCTCCGGCTGCTCGGCGTGCGGCACGACAGCTTCTTCTCGGAGCGGTCGCTCACGGCCGGTCCGGACGGCGATCTCGTGGCCGAGACGATCCGGGACCTGCGCGATCGCGATCTCGTCCATGTCGGAACACTGC
>NZ_JAVRBF010000859.1:0-270 GCF_032436805.1 Streptomyces sp. P17
CGCGGCAACTGCCACCTTAAGCAATAGTGCTATCCGTTTCTAATTTCCGCGTCTAGCGGTTTAACTCAAATACCAGCAGGGTGCTGCAGCCAGTTAATTTTACCCCCATAAAAAAGCCGGATCACTCCGGCTTTTTGCATTGTTGCTTAATACTGGCTTATAGAGCCTAGGCTACTTATCTGCAGCCCAATGTTACCAAGTATATTCTTCAACTTTATCCGCTTGCATACTGTAAGCGGCATTAGCGAGATCGTGCGAAATACTGTCGGT
>NZ_JAVRBF010000860.1:0-270 GCF_032436805.1 Streptomyces sp. P17
TTGCATTTGGGTTTAATTATGTGATAATTTTTTTATTAAATCTGTATACGCTAAGATTTTTTTATAAGGATTTTAAAATAAAAATTTTCGACAAGAGAAACCTAAAAGAGTTTCAAGTATTATGGAAATTTAGTTTGCCGGCAATTTTGGCTGGAGTTATGATTGCTCCAGTTATTTGGCTTTGTAACTACTTACTAGTCAATCAGCCCAATGGTTACTATGAAATGGCAAGTTTTGATATTGCCAATCAATGGAGAAATACAGTTTTGT
>NZ_JAVRBF010000861.1:0-270 GCF_032436805.1 Streptomyces sp. P17
GCGGGTGACGACCGGGCAGGCTTGTGGCAGGCTTGCGAGCGGCGTTTTCAATCGGAGGATCGCGCGTGGTAAAGCGTTTCATCATCGCCATTGTGGCGCTGGCTCTTATCGGGGGCGGCCTGGTCGGCTTCAACTTGTTCCGCGACAATCTTATCAAGCAGATCTTTGCCAATCTTCCGGCGCAGGTGTCGCCGGTCAACACCGTCACGGTCGAGCCGGTGACCTGGAAGCCCGCCATCGGCGCCACCGGCACGGTCAACGCCGCGCAGG
>NZ_JAVRBF010000862.1:0-270 GCF_032436805.1 Streptomyces sp. P17
GGCAAGCGGAGTTTCACGCAAGGCTGCCGGTCCTTCTGTCCCGTCATTCCGGTCTCAAGCCGCAGCCCAGACGCACGAGTAACGCAGGGGGCCCAAAAGACCCCCGCCACCACGCCAAGGCGTATCACCGGGATTGCGGCTCAAACCCGGCATGACGGAAAGCGTATTCGGAAATATAGCTGTGCATGCAGGCGTAACCCCACGCGGACCAGTGGAGAACGGGCGCCTACAAAGGCCGGAGCATATGGACCTCACGGCCTTGTCATCACC
>NZ_JAVRBF010000863.1:0-269 GCF_032436805.1 Streptomyces sp. P17
GAATCAGTATTTCGTCATTGAACACCTTCCGCCGATACTTGGTGACAAAAACCAAATGTGCGTGTAATGCGCTGACGCAATGACGACCTCGACGGATCGGATGTTCTTGGCTATGTGTCATTAGACCAACTATTGATTTGTTGTTTAAGTCTATCCATAATAAGGCATCTTATCAGGAAAGACCAAATGACATTAGTAGCTTACAAATATCGGTTTAAGCCAAGTAAAGAGCAAGCAGAAATGCTTGAGCATACCTTTGGCTGCGTGCG
>NZ_JAVRBF010000864.1:0-269 GCF_032436805.1 Streptomyces sp. P17
CATTACGAATGACGTGCTCTACCAGCTGAGCTACACCGGCATCCCGTGGTGCCGCGCCGGATAGCAGGTTCCGGCGCGGAGGGAAAGGGCAAAACGCCCCCGCTTAACGCTTTGCCGGCGGATCTTCGGGCGGCTCTACGTCCGGGCGGACGGGAAGGTCGATGATCTCAGGCTCGGGCGCGGGTTTCGGCGCGGGCTTGGGGTTTGGCGCAGCCTCGGGTGCCGGCGCTTCGCGAAGCGTCACCGTCGAAGACGGCGCCGAATCGCTG
>NZ_JAVRBF010000865.1:0-269 GCF_032436805.1 Streptomyces sp. P17
CAAAAAATATAAGCTTCTTATCCATAACTCACGTTAACTTAATGGCAGTGGGGGGAACTGTTACCATCATTCGAAGTCTTAAATGGCAGGAGCTTAGTGTAAATTGTAACTATTAATATAGGTTGGGCAGGCTAGCTTCGAGATTTGCCAAAGATGACTGTTTTCATCGAGGGCTGAGCTCTTATACGGCTTCCCACCCTACAAATTACCTTCTCGTCATAGAAGGACTAGATTGTTTTGCTTGTTCAGGTTGTTCTAATTGTTTGTGT
>NZ_JAVRBF010000866.1:0-269 GCF_032436805.1 Streptomyces sp. P17
CGGCGTGGCGGAGACCGGTGTGGTTGGGGCCGACACCGGCGTCGGAGTGGCGACAGGCGCGGGCGGAACCGCATCCCGCGCGCGGGTCTGATCGTCGTGCCGCGACACCGGCTTAAGCGCGCGCCGAAACACCAGCACATTATGCCAGACGGTCGTGCGGCTGGTCAGGCCGCTGCGCTCTTCGCTTGGCAAGGTCTCGGCGCGCAGATATTCCCAGCCCTCGGATGCCATGTCATTCAGCACGCCGGTCAGCGTGAAGGCAAAGCGCT
>NZ_JAVRBF010000867.1:0-269 GCF_032436805.1 Streptomyces sp. P17
GGGGCGAAGCCGCTTGTCGAAATAGGCGGGCAAGGCTTCGTAGGCCGGATCGCCGGAATGTAGGGCGGCGGCCAGTCCGCGCTTGGCGGAGATGAAGTCGACGTAACGCTGCATCCACAGCGCCAGCGCATCGCCCGGCGCGTGCTTCTCGGCCAGTATGGGTGCCGCATCTGCACAGGCGTCGATTTCACGGCGGAAGACGGCCTTGATGAGGTCGGAGCGCTGTGGAAAATGGCGATAGAACGTCCCGACGCCAACGCCGGCCTGCT
>NZ_JAVRBF010000868.1:0-269 GCF_032436805.1 Streptomyces sp. P17
CTGGATGCCGTGGCGTTGGCCGGGGAAGAGCATCAGGTCGAAGGGCTGGCCCTTGGCCTGCAAGGCCGCCATCACCGCGATCGAATTTGAAAACTGTACATTGTCGTCGGCCATGCCCTGGAGCAGCAGAAGCCGGCCCGACAGTTTGGGCAGGCGCGGGATGATGGACGAGGCGTCATAGGCCGCCTTGTCGGTCTGCGGCATCCCCATATAGCGCTCGGTGTAATGGCTGTCGTACTCGCGCCAGTCCGTGGGCGGCGCGCCCGCCG
>NZ_JAVRBF010000869.1:0-269 GCF_032436805.1 Streptomyces sp. P17
GCTGGCGCGCGAGATCAAGAAGGGTGTGGCGAAGCCCGAGGTGAAGGAAAAACTGGCCACGCTCGGCTTCAATCCGGTCGCCAACACGCCCGACGAATGGGCGGCGCGCATCAAGCTCGAGATCGAGAAGTGGGGCAAGGTGGTGCGCGACGCCAATCTGAAGATCGAGTGAGGCCGCGCCGCTCGTGCAGGCGCAATCGCCGCTAGCCTTCCCAGTTGCGCCAGTGCGTCGGCTGAATGGCGACCAGCTTGTTGGTCAGGCAGTTCAG
>NZ_JAVRBF010000870.1:0-269 GCF_032436805.1 Streptomyces sp. P17
GGTTGCTATACGGGGCTGTGGTTCCTGTCGCGGTGTCGGCGTCTCGGGTCGCGTCCAATCCGCTCTCGTTCCTCGAGCACTGTATTCACCCCGAGACTGCCATTCATTTAAATAATATACTCTATAACGCTATATCAAAAACGATCCAGTCGCTGAATCCTCTAAACAGTCTGTAAAGGGGCCCAAGCGTGCGATTATCGGCGATTCGATGGATTTCTACCCCTCCCGCCTTTTCGTCTGGTCACAGTCTGTCACCGTTTCGGTCGTCG
>NZ_JAVRBF010000871.1:0-269 GCF_032436805.1 Streptomyces sp. P17
CGGCATTGTCGAGATGTTTTTCGTCTTGAATATATCCGAAAATATTATTGGCTCCGGCATATACATTAAATATATGGTTGAATGATTTCGATACACGTCCGTTAAACGTCATAAAAGGCGAGGTTTCTTTTATTTTTATGGGTTTTTCATCGTCTTTCATATAATCGATGTACATTTTTCCTTGATAGGCGCCGGTTAGCGTAAATGTCCATGCGGAGGGCGTATATTCAATCTTCAAGTTTCCGGTGGTGGCGGGAAAGCGTGAAATG
>NZ_JAVRBF010000872.1:0-269 GCF_032436805.1 Streptomyces sp. P17
CCGGCTTTACCGGTGCCTGGCCGGAAGAGCGCATCGCCGCGATCGTCGCCGAGACGCCGATGGGCCGGGCGGGCACGCCGGCTGATATTGCCGGAGCAGTGCTCTGGCTTGTGTCAGCGGCTGGATCCTTCGTCACCGGGGCGCTAATCCCTGTCAATGGTGGATGGCGAATCGGCTGAGACCCGTGCGGTCTACAGGACGCGGTCGATGCAGGACGCTTTACAAGAATGGCTGTGCCACACGGACAAGTTCCATATCTGCAATTGCGG
>NZ_JAVRBF010000873.1:0-269 GCF_032436805.1 Streptomyces sp. P17
CGGTCGCGATCCCAATGCAGACAAATCAGGCGAGGGTCGGGCGACGACGTCGGACAAATCACCCTCCGCGATGGTCGGTGGCGATGCGCTGCCCGATCGTATCCGGCGCAAATATTATGTGGTGACCAATGAGCCCGGAAAAGATCGGCCAGCCGGCGAGGCGCGGCTTTATGCCGACGAGCGCGGCGAGTATCTCGCTTTCAAGGTCACCGACGACCGCCTGGTCACGCGTCTGGCGGCGGCCGAAGTGATCCGCGACATGGTCAGCG
>NZ_JAVRBF010000874.1:0-269 GCF_032436805.1 Streptomyces sp. P17
GTTTCCTCACTTATTAATGCGTTATAGATGTGTGTTTTAGAAGATGTATCACGCTCTACCAAGCCTTTATCGTGCATGATCTGCATTAACTTTAGGGTAGTGGTATATCCCGCATCCTTTTTATCAAGTGCTTCATGTACTTCGCGAACTGTACATCTGCCTTTGGCCCAAAGCACCTGTAAAATCTCCATTTCACCTTCTGTTGGTTTGATATTATTTTTCTCCATTTGTTACTACGAATTATTTCGTATTCAAATGTACGAAGATAT
>NZ_JAVRBF010000875.1:0-269 GCF_032436805.1 Streptomyces sp. P17
GTTAATGTCCTTAGGTGGTGGTCAGTTCGGTCCTAGCCACTACTTAATGTTGGGAAAGATCGTGTCTATTATAAGTGTCTTTTTTTTGACCCTGTGGGGGGGGGCGTCACTTATCTACCGCCTATTCCCCAACTTTGCCGCCGGTTATCAGCCTGGCCCCATGTGGGAACTTAATCGGCGTACCGGCATGGTCACGGTCTTCGCCGACCCGGCGAAACAGGACACCGCCTGGCAGGTGGCCCATCGGTTCCCCTTCCATGGGTTCGACT
>NZ_JAVRBF010000876.1:0-269 GCF_032436805.1 Streptomyces sp. P17
TCCTGCTCAGCCATTGTACGAACGATTGGCGCGATATTCTGTCGCGCATCGATCGCCCCACCCTCGTGACCGGCGGCACTGTCAGTCATGTTTCGCCGCGTTCGCAGCGCTTCATCCATGGCCAGATCGCAGGCTCCATCTATCGCGAATTCTCTGACGAAGAGGGCGGCGCACATTTTCCGTTTCTCGAGGCGCCCGACGTTTTCAGCCGGGTCGTCGGCGACTTTTTGCGATGTTTGACGGGACCGGACGATGAGATTTGATCGCGC
>NZ_JAVRBF010000877.1:0-269 GCF_032436805.1 Streptomyces sp. P17
GTCGCGTTGGATAACACCCCTGATTATGATGCCTGTACCGCAGCGCAGCAGTTAGTGGCCAGTGCGGCTTTTCAGCAGCAGCTAGCCGCCTGTCGTACCACCGAAAATGTCGATTATCCGGCCGTTGCGGCTTTAAAGCAGCAGGTAGCAACTCTGCTGTTTCAGCATTTTCAGCAAAATGAACTGGCACAGCAAAGTGAACGGGCTAAAGCGTTTCAGACGTTTTTGGCAGAAGCTGGGAGCAGTTTGTATCAGTGGGCCATATTTTC
>NZ_JAVRBF010000071.1:0-38796 GCF_032436805.1 Streptomyces sp. P17
CATAGCTCACCGTGCTCGCCGACACTCCGGCGTGCTGGGCGACCTCGGCGAGGGTGACCATCCAGCTCTCCAAGCTTTGTGAAGCGCTTCGACAGTGCGCACTGTGAACAGGGGCGGGTGAGGGTGGTTCGACAGTAGCTCCACCGGGGGTGGGTGTCCATAGGTTGTCGAAGCGCTTCGACTGCGATTTTTTCCGAGTGCAGCAGCAAGACCGAGTGCGACAGCAAGCAGTATGCGGACATCGAGCGGTATTCCGTCGACATCGGCTGAACGGCCGCACGCGGGGTGGTCACGGCGCCCCGAATCGGGTACATACGATCGGGTAGCACCGGTCGGTAACTCTCGGTCCGGAAGATCCGGAAAAGATCCCTATTCGCGGCGAGGTGAGCCTCATGTCCGCTCCAACGACCAAGCCCACAGTCACCGAACGCGAGGCCCGCCAGGTGGCGGAGGCGGCCCGTGAGCAGGACTGGCGCAAGCCCAGCTTCGCCAAGGAACTGTTCCTCGGCCGCTTCCGCCTCGACCTCATCCATCCCCACCCCATGCCGACCGACGAGGCGGCCCAGCGCGGCGAGGAGTTCCTCGCCAAGCTGCGCGACTTCGTCGAGACGAAGGTCGACGGCGCCGTCATCGAGCGCGAGGCCCGCATCCCCGACGAGGTCGTCAACGGCCTCAAGGAGATCGGCGCCTTCGGCATGAAGATCGACACCAAGTACGGCGGCCTCGGCCTCACCCAGGTGTACTACAACAAGGCCCTCGCCCTGGCCGGCTCCGCCGCGCCCGCGATCGGCGTACTGCTCTCGGCCCACCAGTCGATCGGCGTCCCCCAGCCGCTGAAGCTGTTCGGCACGGACGAGCAGAAGGAACGGTTCCTGCCGCGCTGCGCCCGCACCGACATCTCCGCCTTCCTGCTCACCGAGCCGGACGTCGGCTCCGACCCGGCCCGCCTCGCCACCTCCGCCGTACCGGACGGGGACGAGTACGTCCTCGACGGAGTGAAACTGTGGACCACCAACGGAGTGGTCGCCGACCTCCTCGTCGTCATGGCCCGGGTGCCGAAGTCCGAGGGCCACAAGGGCGGCATCACCGCCTTCGTCGTCGAGACCAACTCGCCCGGCATCACCGTCGAGAACCGCAACGCCTTCATGGGCCTGCGCGGCATCGAGAACGGCGTCACCCGCTTCCACCAGGTCCGGGTCCCCGCCGCCAACCGCATCGGCCCCGAGGGCGCAGGCCTGAAGATCGCGCTCACCACGCTGAACACCGGGCGGCTGTCCCTGCCAGCGTCCTGCGTGGCCGCCGGCAAGTGGTGTCTGAAGATCGCCCGCGAGTGGTCGGCGGCGCGTGAACAGTGGGGCAAGCCCATCGCCCAGCACGAAGCGGTCGGAGCCAAGATCTCCTTCATCGCGGCCACCACCTTCGCCCTGGAGGCCGTACTCGACCTGGCCTCGCAGATGGCCGACGAGGACCGCAACGACATCCGGATCGAAGGCGCCCTCGCCAAGCTGTACGCCTCCGAAATGGGCTGGCTGATGGCCGACGAACTCGTCCAGATCCGCGGCGGACGCGGCTTCGAGACGGCCGAGTCGCTCCGGGCACGCGGTGAGCGCGCGGTCCCGGCCGAGCAGATCCTGCGCGACCTGCGCATCAACCGCATCTTCGAGGGCTCGACGGAGATCATGCATCTCCTCATCGCCCGCGAGGCCGTCGACGCCCACCTCTCGGTCGCCGGTGACCTCATCGACCCCGACAAGTCCCTCCAGGACAAGGCGAAGGCGGGCGCGAACGCCGGTGTCTTCTACGCCAGGTGGCTGCCGAAACTGGTCGTGGGCCAGGGCCGGCTGCCGTACTCCTACGGCGAGTTCAAGCGAGACGTGGACCTGTCCACCCACCTGCGCTACGTCGAACGCACCTCCCGCAAGCTCGCCCGCTCCACCTTCTACGCCATGTCCCGCTGGCAGGGCCGCATGGAGTCCAAGCAGGGCTTCCTCGCCCGGATCGTCGACATCGGCGCGGAACTCTTCGCGATGAGCGCGGTCTGCGTACGCGCCGAGCACCTCCGCTCCCGGGGCGAGAACGGCCGCGAGGCCTACCAACTCGCCGAGGTCTTCTGCCGCCAGTCCCGCATCCGGATCGAGGAGCTCTTCGGCCGCCTGTGGTCCAACACCGACGACCTCGACCGCAAGGTGGCCAAGGGCGTCATGTCCGGCACCTACACCTGGCTGGAGCAGGGCATCGTCGACCCCTCCGGCGACGGCCCCTGGATCGCCGACGCGACCCCCGGCCCCAGCGAACGGGAAAACGTCCACCGCCCGATCCGCTGACCGGTCACCGACAGGGTGTTCCCCCTCCGTCCCCGTCAGGGGGACGCCCTGTCCTCTCCGATACGCATTGCGGCAACAATGGAGGGATGAGCGACTCTCCAGCCCCCCTCGCCGACCCGCACCTGGTCCACGACCCCCTCGCGGGTGACGGCCCGAAGGATGTGGTGATCCTCGGTTCCACCGGGTCGATCGGCACGCAGGCCATCGATCTCGTCCTGCGCAACCCCGGCCGCTTCCGGGTCACCGCGCTCTCCGCCAACGGCGGCCGGATCGCGCTCCTCGCCGAGCAGGCCCACCAGCTGAAGGTCCGCACGGTCGCGGTCGCCCGCGAGGACGCCGTACCGGAGCTGCGCGAGGCCCTGAGCGCGCGGTACGGCGCCGGCGAGCCGCTCCCCGAGATCCTCGCCGGGCCCGAGGCCGCCACCCAGGTCGCCGGCTCCGAGTGCCACACCGTGCTGAACGGCATCACCGGCTCGATCGGCCTGGCCCCGACCCTCGCCGCCCTGGAGGCGGGCCGCACCCTCGCGCTCGCCAACAAGGAGTCGCTCATCGTCGGCGGCCCGCTGGTCAAGGCGCTCGCCAAGCCGGGCCAGATCATCCCGGTCGACTCCGAGCACGCCGCGCTGTTCCAGGCGCTGGCCTCCGGCACGCGGGCGGACGTACGCAAGCTCGTCGTCACGGCGTCCGGCGGCCCGTTCCGCGGCCGTACGAAGGAACAGTTGGCGCATGTCGCTGTCGAGGACGCCCTCGCCCATCCCACCTGGGCCATGGGCCCGGTGATCACGATCAACTCGGCGACCCTCGTCAACAAGGGCCTGGAAGTCATCGAGGCACATCTCCTCTACGACATTCCCTTCGACCGCATTGAGGTCGTCGTGCACCCCCAGTCGTATGTTCACTCGATGGTCGAGTTCACCGACGGTTCCACGATCGCCCAGGCGACGCCCCCCGACATGCGCGGGCCGATCGCCATCGGTCTGGGCTGGCCCGAGCGCGTCCCCGACGCGGCGCCCGCCTTCGACTGGAGCAAGGCCTCGACGTGGGAGTTCTTCCCGCTCGACAACGACGCGTTCCCGTCGGTGAACCTCGCCCGGCACGTCGGTGAGCTCGCGGGTACGGCCCCGGCGGTGTTCAATGCCGCCAACGAGGAGTGCGTGGAGGCCTTCCGGGCCGGCGCGCTGCCGTTCAACGGGATCATGGAGACCGTGACACGGGTGGTCCAGGAGCACGGCACCCCGGTCACGGGAACCTCACTCACCGTCGCGGACGTCCTCGAAGCGGAGACCTGGGCGCGCACCCGGGCCCGGGAACTGGCGGCACAAACGGCGGAGGCCCGTGCATGACGACCTTGATGTTCATCCTCGGCATAGTGGTCTTCGCCGTCGGTCTGCTGTTCTCGATCGCGTGGCACGAGCTGGGGCACCTGTCCACCGCGAAGCTCTTCGGCATCCGCGTCCCCCAGTACATGGTCGGTTTCGGCCCGACCATCTGGTCGCGCAAGAAGGGCGAGACGGAGTACGGCGTCAAGGCCATCCCGTTCGGCGGCTACATCCGCATGATCGGCATGTTCCCGCCCGGCCCCGACGGACGCCTTGAGGCCCGCTCCACCTCACCCTGGCGCGGCATGATCGAGGACGCCCGCGAGGCCGCGTTCGAGGAGCTCAAGCCGGGTGACGAGACCCGCCTGTTCTACACGCGGAAGCCCTGGAAGCGGGTCATCGTGATGTTCGCGGGCCCCTTCATGAACCTGGTCCTCGCTGTCGGTCTGTTCCTGACCGTGCTGATGGGCTTCGGCATCTCCCAGCAGACCACCGCCGTCAGCTCGGTCTCCCAGTGCGTCATCGCCCAGAGCGAGAACCGCGACACCTGCAAGAAGTCCGACCCCGCCTCCCCGGCCGCCGCCGCGGGCCTGAAGGCCGGCGACAAGATCGTCGCCTTCGACGGCGTCCGCACCGACGACTGGAACAAGCTCTCCGACCTGATCCGCGCCAACCCCGGCAAGGAGGTGCCGATCGTCGTCGACCGGGATGGCCAGGAGGTCACCCTCACCGCGAAGATCGCCAGCAACCAGGTCGCCAAGAAGGACGCCGGCGGCCAGATCGTCCAGGGCGAGTACGTCACCGCCGGCTTCCTCGGCTTCAGCGCCGCCACCGGCATCGTCCAGCAGGACTTCGGCGACTCCGTGACCTGGATGGGCGACCGGGTCGGCGACGCCGTCGACTCCCTCGCCGCCCTGCCGGCCAAGATCCCGGCCCTGTGGGACGCCGCCTTCGGTGACGGCGAGCGCGAGGCGGACTCGCCGATGGGCGTGGTCGGCGCGGCCCGCGTCGGCGGCGAGATCTTCACCCTCGACATCCCGGCGAGCCAGCAGCTCGCCATGGCGGTCATGCTGGTCGCGGGCTTCAACCTCTCCCTCTTCCTCTTCAACATGCTCCCGCTGCTGCCGCTCGACGGCGGCCATATCGCGGGCGCGATGTGGGAGTCGCTGCGCCGCAACACCGCGAAGGTGCTGCGCCGCCCGGACCCGGGTCCGTTCGACGTGGCGAAGCTGATGCCGGTCGCCTATGTGGTCGCCGGGATCTTCGTCTGCTTCACGCTGCTCGTGCTGATCGCGGACGTGGTTAACCCGGTGAGAATCTCCTAGCCATACGGAGTTCGTGACGGCCGGGGACCCTGGGGTTCCCGGCCGTCCACCATCGAGTGGGTTTGCCGCCGGGATGTGCTTGGACGATCGCCGGTGCCGTAATCTCGAAGCCTGGAGCCCGCCGCAGACGGGACCGGACCTTGATCCACGACTTGGGGTTGCACAGCAGATGACTGCGATTTCTCTCGGCATGCCGTCCGTTCCGACCAGGGTTGCCGAGCGTCGGAAGAGCCGGCAGATCCAGGTGGGCACGGTCGCGGTGGGCGGTGACGCCCCGGTCTCCGTCCAGTCGATGACGACGACGCGTACGTCCGACATCGGCGCCACCCTCCAGCAGATCGCCGAGCTGACGGCGTCCGGCTGCCAGATCGTGCGGGTCGCGTGCCCCACGCAGGACGACGCGGACGCCCTTGCCACCATCGCCCGCAAATCGCAGATCCCGGTGATCGCGGACATCCACTTCCAGCCGAAGTACGTCTTCGCGGCCATCGAGGCCGGCTGCGCCGCGGTCCGGGTGAACCCGGGCAACATCAAGCAGTTCGACGACAAGGTCAAGGAGATCGCGAAGGCCGCGAAGGACCACGGCACGCCGATCCGCATCGGCGTCAACGCGGGCTCGCTGGACCGGCGACTGCTGCAGAAGTACGGCAAGGCGACGCCCGAGGCGCTGGTCGAGAGCGCCCTGTGGGAAGCCTCCCTCTTCGAGGAGCACGACTTCCGCGACATCAAGATCTCCGTCAAGCACAACGACCCGGTCGTCATGATCGAGGCGTACAAGCAGCTCGCCGCCCAGTGCGACTACCCGCTGCACCTCGGTGTGACCGAGGCGGGCCCGGCGTTCCAGGGCACGATCAAGTCGGCGGTCGCCTTCGGTGCGCTGCTCTCCCAGGGCATCGGCGACACCATCCGCGTCTCCCTGTCGGCCCCACCGGTCGAGGAGGTCAAGGTCGGCAACCAGATCCTGGAGTCCCTGAACCTCAAGCAGCGCGGCCTGGAGATCGTCTCCTGCCCGTCCTGCGGCCGTGCCCAGGTGGACGTCTACAAGCTGGCAGAGGAAGTCACCGCGGGCCTGACCGGCATGGAGGTCCCCCTCCGCGTCGCCGTCATGGGCTGCGTCGTGAACGGCCCCGGCGAGGCCCGCGAGGCCGACCTCGGCGTCGCCTCCGGCAACGGCAAGGGCCAGATCTTCGTCAAGGGCGAGGTCATCAAGACGGTCCCGGAATCCAAGATCGTCGAAACCCTCATCGAGGAGGCCATGAAGCTGGCCGAGCAGATGGAGGCGGACGGAACCGCCTCGGGCGAGCCGTCGGTCTCGGTGGCGGGCTGAATTCAGCCCCTCCGGCGTTTGAGGAGCGGGGGTCCAGGGGGCAAAGCCCCCTGGACGGGGTCGAAGGGGCGGCAGCCCCTTCTGGGGATCCCCCCTGAGGGAGGGACGGGCAGGGGCGGCGGGGGCGACCAACCAGGCGGCCACCCACACACAGCGGCGCGCCAAAGCTTCCGCAGGTACAGTGCGGAGATCAGCCACCCTTAGCGTGTGAGGCACCCGCAGTTGTTGACCCAGACCACCTCCCGGGTCCTCGAACCGAGCGACCTGGACGCCGCGCTCGCCATACTGGATCGCGAGCCGGTCGCGAACGCCTTCGTGACGTCCCGGGTCCAGGTCGCCGGCCTCGACCCCTGGCGCCTCGGCGGTGAAATGTGGGGCTGGTACGAGGACGGCATGCTGACGTCCCTCTGCTACGCCGGCGCCAACCTCGTCCCTATCTGCGCCACCCCCCGGGCCGTCCGCGCCTTCGCCGACCGAGCCCGCCGGGCGGGCCGCCGCTGCTCCTCGATCGTCGGCCCCGCCGATCCCACCGCCCAGCTGTGGCGCCTGCTGGAACCGAACTGGGGCCCGGCCCGGGACGTACGGGCCCACCAGCCCCTGATGGTCACCGGCCGCATGCCGGCCGGCATCACGCCCGACCCCTACGTCCGCCGTATCCGCAAGGACGAGATGGACACGATCATGCCGGCGTGCGTGGCGATGTTCACCGAGGAGGTCGGCGTCTCCCCGATGGCAGGCGACGGCGGCCTGCTGTACCAGGCGAGGGTCGCCGAACTCGTGGGCTCCGGCCGCTCGTTCGCCCGCCTCGACAAGAACGGCAAGGTGGTCTTCAAGGCCGAGATCGGCGCCGCCACCGACCGCGCCTGCCAGATCCAGGGCGTCTGGGTGGCCCCCGAGTACCGGGGACAGGGCATCGCGGCCCCCGCCATGGCGGCCGTACTCCGCTACGCCCTGGCGGATGTGGCGCCGGTGGTGAGCCTGTACGTCAACGACTTCAACACCGCGGCGAGACGGACGTACCGAAGGGTCGGCTTCGAAGAGGTCGGCGCCTTCATGAGCATTCTCTTCTGAGACTCCACCCGCGCTACGCTCCCGGCATGGACCTCGTCATCGGCCCCCTGGACCTGTCTGCCCACGTCGATGAGGCCTTGGCCGTCCAGGCCGTAGCTTTCGGACTGGGTCCTGACGAGGTGGCCGTACGGCGCCAGATCGTCCTGCGGCACATGACCTACCCGGGCGCGAGAGCCCTGGGCGTCACCGCGAACGGACGGCTCGTCGGATTCGTCTACGGCATGCCGAACGACCGCACCCACTGGTGGTCCACGGTCGTGGAGCCGTACCTCCGCGCGCAGGGCAACGACTTCTGGCTCGACGACTCCTTCGTCATCACCGAGCTCCATGTCCACCCGGCCTATCAGAACCGAGGAGCCGGCCGCGCCCTGATCACCACCATCACCGACGGCGCCGCCGAACCCCGCTCGATCCTCTCCGCGATCGACACCGACAGCCCGGCCCGCGGCCTCTACCACGCCCTCGGCTACCAGGACCTCGCCCGCCAGGTCCTCTTCCCCAGCGCCCCGAAGCCGTACGCCGTGATGGGCGCCCCCCTCCCGCTGCGCCGCCGCTGACCGATTTCCACCGCCCCGTACCCCCCGGCTAACCTCCTGCCATAACCCACACCAGCAGGAGTACGAGAACCATGGCGAACGCACCGGTCCAGCGCATGTCCCAGTTGATGGCGAAGACGCTGCGCGACGACCCGGCGGACGCCGAGGTCCTCAGCCACAAGCTGCTCGTCCGGGCCGGCTACGTCCGCCGCACGGCGGCCGGCGTCTGGTCCTGGCTGCCCCTCGGCAAGCGGGTCCTCGCCAATGTGGAGCGCGTCGTCCGCGAGGAGATGGACGCGATCGGCGCCCAGGAGGTGCTGCTCCCCGCTCTGCTGCCGCGCGAGCCGTACGACGCGACGGGCCGCTGGGACGAGTACGGCCCCGAGCTGTTCCGCCTCCAGGACCGCAAGGGCGGCGACTACCTCCTCGGCCCCACCCACGAGGAGATCTTCACGCTCCTGGTGAAGGACCAGGCGTCCTCCTACAAGGACCTGCCGGTGATCCTCTACCAGATCCAGCACAAGTACCGTGACGAGGCCCGCCCCCGGGCCGGCATCCTGCGCGGCCGTGAGTTCCTGATGAAGGACTCCTACTCCTTCGACACGGAGGACGAGGGCCTCGCCCGGTCCTACGCCCTGCACCGCCAGGCCTACCAGCGCGTCTTCGAGCGCCTCGGCCTCGACTACCGCATCTGTGCCGCCACCGCCGGCGCGATGGGCGGCTCCAAGTCCGAGGAGTTCCTCGCCCCCGCGGAGGCCGGCGAGGACACCTTCGCTGACTGCCCGAACTGCGACTTCGCGGCGAACACCGAGGCGATCACCTACGAGCTGAAGCCGGTGGACGCCGAGGGCGTGGCCGCTCTCGAAGAGATCCCGACCCCGGACACCCCCACCATCGAGACCCTCGCCGCCCACCTCGGCGTCCCGGCCTCCGCGACCCTGAAGAACCTCCTCGTCAAGGTCGACGGCGAGATCGTCGCCGTCGGTGTCCCCGGCGACCGTGACGTCGACATGGACAAGGTCGAGGCGCACTTCGCCCCGGCGACCGTCGAGATGGTCACCGAGGAGGACTTCGCGGGCCGTCCCGACCTGGTGCGCGGCTACGTCGGCCCGCAGGGCCTGGGCGAGAAGGTCCCCTACCTCGCCGACCCGCGCGTGGCCCCCGGCACCTCGTGGATCACGGGCGCCAACAAGGAGGGCATGCACGCGAAGAACGTCGTCGCGGGCCGTGACTTCGAGGTCGGCACCTACGTCGACGTCGTGGTCGTCCAGGAGGGCGACCCCTGCCCGAAGTGCGGCACCGGCCTCAAGCTGGACCGCGCCATCGAGATCGGCCACATCTTCCAGCTCGGCCGCAAGTACGCGGATGCGCTGAAGCTCGACGTCCTCGGCCAGAACGGCAAGCCGGTCCGCGTCACCATGGGCTCCTACGGCATCGGTGTCTCCCGCGCGGTCGCGGCGCTCGCCGAGCAGACCGCCGACGACAAGGGCCTGTGCTGGCCCGCCGAGGTCGCCCCGGCCGACGTCCACGTGGTCGCCGCCGGCAAGGCCCTGCAGACCGAACTCGCCCTCGACGTCTCCGAGAAGCTGGCGGCGAAGGGCCTGCGGGTCCTGTGCGACGACCGCGCCGGGGTGTCCCCGGGCGTGAAGTTCACGGACTCGGAGCTGATCGGCGTACCGCAGATCCTGGTGGCCGGGCGGCGCGCGGCCGAGGGTGTGGTCGAGCTCAAGGACCGCCGGACCGGTGAGCGCGAGGAGCTGACGGTCGAGGAGGCCATCGCGCGGCTGAGCGCGTAGCGCTCGAGAGAGGTGCGGGTTCCCGTGCGGACCCGCACCTTTCGCTTGTCACAGCCAGCCCGCGAACTCCAGCAGCAGCTCGGCGTCCTGCGACCGCCCCACCCTGTGCGCCCGCACCCCGGACTCCACGGCCCGGAAGAGCGTCCAGCCGCGCAGCCGCTCCTGATCCACGTCCAGCGACTCCGCAAGGCGCTTGATCCGCCGTCGTGTGATGGCCGCCCCCGACGGCGAGGCAATCAGGTCCTCCACCCGGTCCCGCACCAACCGGGCCAGATCGAACGCGCATTCGCCGACCACCGGATCGGGACCCACGGCCAGCCACGGCATCCGCTCGGCGGCCAGCACCTTGCTCTGCCGGAACGTGCCATGCAGCAACCGATGCTCAGGCGGCGCGGCCAACAGCTCCGCACGTGCGACGAGCGCCGCGTCGACCAGCGCGGTCACCCCGGCATCCGCCGACGCGGTCGCCCGCATCGCCTCGGCCTGCCGCCCGGTCCGCTCGGCCACCGTCTCGAAGGCATGGTCGCCCTGCGGCTCCACCCACAGCCGCCGCAAGGTGCCCGCCGCCTCCAGCAAGGCCTTAGCCTCCGGCAACGACCGCACCGAGACATCCGGATGCAGCCGCTCCAGCAACAGCACCCCCTCCGTGACAAAGGGCTCCAGCAGCTGTACGGCGCCGAGGCCGTCCCAGTGCGCCAGCGCCGCCCGCTCGCTCTCGGGCCGGGCCCGCGGCGGGGCCAGCTTCAGCACGGCCGGCGTGCCGTCCGCCCGCCGGACCAGCACGACCAGGCTGCTGCGGCCGCCGGGCACCTGCACCCGCTCCACGGTCAACTCGCGTGGCGTCACGGCCTGTTGTACCGCCGCGGGCAGCTTCTCCAGCCAGCCGCCGGCGTCCGGTGCCGTCTCACCGAGCGCCCTGACCAGCCGCCGCGGCGGTTCGAAAGCCATACGCGAGAGTTTCCTTCCAGTACGCGTCACGCCGAGGGTCTCGCCGATGCCGAGCCGCTGGCCGCACGCTCGGCGAGCCCAGGGAAGGCTACGCTCTCGCCGCGCCAGCGCACCGCCCGCACCGCCGCCTCCCGCAGCGCCCCGGCGGCCGTACGCCGCCGCTCGCCCGTGGAGGCCCGCACCAGATCGGAGTACACCCCGGCCACCCGGTCCTCCACCTCGGCGGCGAGCCGGGCCGCCGCCGACGAGTCCGGTACGGCGAACGGCAGGGCGTACCCGGGCTCCGCGGCCACCGGCTCCCCGCCCAGGTCCAGCACCTCGCGCACCAGGGCGTCCCGCCGGGCCCGATGGGCGTCGTACGCCCCCCGGGCCTCGGTCCGCCGCCCCTCCCGGATCCGCCCGCCGACGACGCCGTACCCGTACACCGCGGCATGCTCGGCGGCCAGCGCCGCCTGCAGGGCGGTCAGTTCCCCGGCCTTGGCCTTGCTCACGCGTCACCCTCCGTCAGCAGATACACATGCGCCGCCCCGGCCGCCGCCACCGAGGCCAGCAGCCGGGCGAGTTCACCGGGCAGCTCCAGCAGCTCCTCGGTCCTCCGGTCGGCCAGAGTCCGTTCGGCGGCGGCGAGTTCCGCGAGGGCGCCCTTCTCGTCCGACGGCACCGTGGAAGCGCTCGCCGAAGCGGAGGGCGTGGCCGTCCTGGCCGCCGTACCGCCGAAGGCCTCCGCGTGCCGGACCACCTCCGCCCGCAGCGGCTGGAGCCGGTCCGCCAGCGCCGGACGGACGGCGATCACGGCGTCGTAGCGGTCCACCAGCTCCGCGCTGTCCCGGGCCGCACGCGCGCGTGCGCGGTCCGCGGCCGACGGGCTGCCGCCCGTGCCGTCGGTGTCCGAGCCGGGTGAACAGCCCACCAGCAGGGCGGCACCGGTGGCCGCGGCGAGCAGGCTCCTTCTGCGCGGCCCCGAGGGCATGCGCGGCGGCGGGGGAAACGGCACGGCAGACGTCCTCGGTGCTCGTACGGAGGGGGAGGGCGGCACGCCCGTGATCACGGTACCCGTGGACATGTCGAAGACCACTCACCGGCACCCGTCCGCTACCCGATGGACGGCAACACACCCCGGGACCGGATACCCTTTGACCAGACACGCGACCCATCCCACAACAGCACACGCGGCCGAGGAGTCACCCGGATGAGCACCACCCAGAGCGAGAGGCTGCGAGAACTACTGGAACCGCTCGTCAGCTCCCAGGGCCTCGATCTCGAAGAGATCGCAGTGGACTCCGTCGGACGCAAGCGGGTGCTGCGCGTGGTCGTCGACTCCGACACCGGTGCCGATCTGGACCGGATCGCCGATGTGAGCCGCGCGCTCTCGGCGAAGCTCGACGAGACCAATGTGATGGGTGACGGCGCGTACGACCTCGAAGTGGGTACCCCCGGTGCGGAGCGCGAGCTCACCGAGCACCGTCACTACGTGCGCGCTGTCGACCGCCTGGTGAAGTTCCAGCTCGCCGAGGGCGGGGAGCTGGTCGCGAGGATCCTGACCGTGGACGAGGACGGCGTGGATCTCGAAGTACCCGGTGTGAAGGGCCGCAAGGCCACGACCCGCAGACTCGCCTTCGGCGACATCGCCAAGGCCCGCGTTCAGGTCGAGTTCAGCCGCAAGGACAAGAAGGACATGAAGGAAGAGGAGGAGGCGTAGCCGTGGACATCGACATGAGCGCCCTGCGGGGCTTGGTCCGGGAGAAGGAGATCTCCTTCGACCTGCTGGTCGAGGCGATCGAATCGGCCCTCCTCATCGCCTACCACCGCACCGAGGGAAGCCGCCGTCACGCGCGCGTGGAGCTCAACCGGGAGACCGGGCATGTGACCGTGTGGGCGAAGGAGGACCCCGAGGACCTCGAAGAGGGCCAGGAGCCCCGCGAGTTCGACGACACCCCGTCCGGCTTCGGCCGTATCGCCGCCACCACCGCCAAGCAGGTCATCCTGCAGCGGCTGCGCGACGCCGAGGACGACGCCACGCTCGGCGAGTACGCGGGGCGTGAGGGCGACATCGTCACGGGTGTGGTCCAGCAGGGCCGCGACCCGAAGAACGTGCTCGTGGACATCGGCAAGCTGGAGGCCATCCTGCCGGTGCAGGAGCAGGTGCCCGGCGAGACCTACCCGCACGGCATGCGGCTGCGTTCCTACGTCGTCCGGGTGGCCAAGGGCGTGCGCGGCCCCTCCGTCACCCTCTCCCGTACGCACCCGAACCTGGTGAAGAAGCTCTTCGCCCTGGAGGTGCCGGAGATCGCCGACGGATCCGTCGAGATCGCCGCCATCGCCCGTGAGGCAGGCCACCGCACCAAGATCGCCGTACGGTCCACCCGCAGCGGCCTGAACGCCAAGGGCGCCTGCATCGGCCCGATGGGCGGCCGGGTGCGCAATGTCATGGGCGAGCTGAACGGCGAGAAGATCGACATCGTCGACTGGTCGGACGACCCGGCCGAGATGGTGGCGAACGCGCTCTCGCCGGCCCGCGTCTCCAAAGTGGAGGTCGTGGACATGGCAGCCCGGTCCGCCCGGGTCACGGTGCCCGACTACCAGCTGTCGCTGGCGATCGGCAAGGAGGGCCAGAACGCCCGTCTCGCCGCCCGTCTGACCGGCTGGCGCATCGACATCCGTCCCGACACCGAGCAGCCCGGGGAATAGATCCGCGCCGCAGGTGGCTTAGATCACGACAACAACCGTTCGATTCTTGCCCCAAAGGGGTGAGGTCGGTACGGGGAGGTAGACTTAAGAGTGTCTGGCCGGACGCAAGCCCCAGCATGCCCCGAGCGCACCTGCGTGGGGTGCCGGGAGCGAGCGGCCAAGAAGGACTTGCTGCGCATCGTGGCGATTGAGGACGAGTGCGTCCCCGATCATCGCGGTACGCTGCCCGGCCGGGGTGCGTATGTGCACCCCGCCCTGGTCTGTCTCGACCTGGCGGTACGCCGTCGGGCGTTCCCACGGGCGTTGCGCGCCCCGGGTCCGCTCGACACCAAGGCGTTGCGCCTCTACGTCGAGCAGGCAACACCGTAAGAAGCGTCGTGCGGAACCCCCGTGCGGCCCAGGTACCCCGCGAGTTGGAAGTAGGTCGAGATTGCGATGAGCACTCGATGAGCACGCGATGAGTACGCCCATGAAGTAGCGACGGTCCGGCCGCAACCCGGACCTAAAAGGAGCGAAGTGGCTAAGGTCCGGGTATACGAACTCGCCAAGGAGTTCGGTGTGGAGAGCAAGGTCGTCATGGCCAAGCTCCAGGAACTCGGTGAATTCGTCCGTTCGGCGTCTTCGACCATCGAGGCGCCTGTTGTCCGCAAACTTACGGACGCCCTCCAGCAGGGCAATGGCGGCGGCAAGCCCGCCCCCGCACGCAAGGCTGCCCCGGCGAAGCCGGGCGCCCCCTCTCCGGCGCAGGCTGCCCGTCCGGCCGCCCCGCGCCCGCCGGCCCCCAAGCCGGCCGCTGCCGAGAAGCCCGCGGCTCCCGCCGCGCCGGCCGCTCCCGGCCCCCGTCCCACCCCGGGCCCGAAGCCCGCGCCGCGCCCCGCGCCGGCGTCCCCGGCTCCGACCACGCCCGAGTTCACGGCACCGCCGGCGGCTCCCGCCGCTCCGGCTGCCGCCTCCGGTTCCGGTTCCGGCACCCGTCCGGGCGCTCCGCGTCCGGCCGGCCAGGCTCCGCGTCCGGGCTCCCGTCCGGCCGGTCCGGGTCAGGGCGGCCAGGGCCGCGGTGACCGGGGCGACCGTCCCGGCGCCCCGCGTCCGGGTGGCCAGGCTCCGCGTCCCGGCGGTTCCCGTCCGGCCGGTCCCCGTCCGGGCAACAACCCGTTCACCTCTGGTGGCTCCACCGGCATGGCGCGCCCGCAGGCGCCCCGTCCGGGCGGTGCCCCGCGTCCCGGCGGCCCGGGTGGCCCCGGTGCTCCCGGCGGCGCCCCGCGTCCGCAGGGTCAGGGCGGTCCCCGTCCCCAGGGTGCGGCGGGCGGTCCCCGTCCGTCGGCTCCGGGCGGCGCGCGTCCCACTCCGGGCGGTATGCCCCGTCCGCAGGGCGGCGGCCCGCGTCCGGGCGGTGGCCCCGGCGGTCCGCGTCCCAACCCCGGCATGATGCCGCAGCGTCCGGCTGCCGGCCCGCGTCCCGGCGGCGGTGGCCCCGGTGGCCGCGGTCCCGGTGGCGGTGGCGGCGGTCGTCCCGGTGGCGCCGGCGGCGGTCGTCCCGGTGGCGGCGGCGGCTTCGCCGGTCGTCCCGGTGGCGGCGGTGGCGGTTTCGCCGGTCGTCCCGGTGGTCCCGGTGGCGGTGGCGGCGGTTTCGCCGGTCGTCCCGGTGGTCCCGCGGGTGCCGGCGGCGGTGGCCGTCCCGGCTTCGGCGGTCGTCCCGGTGGTCCGGGCGGTCGTGGTGGCACGCAGGGCGCCTTCGGTCGTCCCGGCGGTCCCGCGCGTCGCGGCCGTAAGTCGAAGCGGCAGAGGCGCCAGGAGTACGAGGCCATGCAGGCCCCGTCGGTCGGCGGTGTGATGCTGCCTCGCGGCAACGGCGAGACCGTTCGCCTGTCGCGCGGTGCCTCGCTCACCGACTTCGCGGAGAAGATCAACGCCAACCCGGCGTCGCTCGTCGCGGTCATGATGAACCTCGGCGAGATGGTCACGGCCACGCAGTCCGTCTCCGACGAGACGCTGCAGCTCCTCGCCGACGAGATGAACTACACGGTTCAGATCGTCAGCCCCGAGGAGGAGGACCGCGAGCTCCTGGAGTCCTTCGACATCGAGTTCGGCGAGGACGAGGGCGACGAGGAGGACCTGATGGTCCGCCCGCCGGTCGTCACCGTCATGGGTCACGTCGACCACGGTAAGACCCGGCTCCTCGACGCCATCCGCAAGACGAACGTCATCGCGGGCGAGGCCGGCGGCATCACCCAGCACATCGGTGCCTACCAGGTCGCGACCGAGGTCAACGACGAAGAGCGCAAGATCACCTTCATCGACACCCCGGGTCACGAGGCGTTCACCGCCATGCGTGCCCGTGGTGCGAGGTCGACGGACATCGCGATCCTGGTCGTCGCGGCCAACGACGGCGTCATGCCGCAGACGGTCGAGGCGCTCAACCACGCCAAGGCGGCCGATGTCCCGATCGTCGTCGCGGTCAACAAGATCGACGTCGAGGGCGCCGACCCGACCAAGGTGCGCGGTCAGCTGACCGAGTACGGCCTGGTGGCCGAGGAGTACGGCGGCGACACCATGTTCGTCGACATCTCCGCCAAGCAGGGTCTGCACATCGACTCCCTGCTGGAGGCCGTGATCCTCACGGCCGACGCCTCGCTCGACCTGCGGGCCAACCCGAACCAGGACGCGCAGGGCATCTCGATCGAGTCCCGTCTCGACCGCGGCCGTGGTGCCGTGTCGACGGTCCTCGTCCAGCGCGGCACGCTGCGGGTCGGCGACACCATGGTGGTCGGCGACGCGTACGGCCGAGTCCGGGCGATGCACGACGACAACGGCAACAGCGTGGCCGAGGCCGGCCCGTCGACGCCGGTTCAGGTCCTGGGCCTGACCAACGTCCCGGGTGCGGGCGACAACTTCCTGGTGGTGGACGAGGACCGTACGGCCCGTCAGATCGCCGAGAAGCGCGCCGCCCGCGAGCGCAACGCGGCCTTCGCCAAGCGCACGCGCCGTGTCTCCCTTGAGGACCTGGACAAGGTGCTCAAGGCCGGCGAGGTCCAGCAGCTCAACCTCATCATCAAGGGTGACGCTTCTGGTTCCGTCGAGGCCCTGGAGTCCTCGCTGCTCCAGCTCGACGTCGGCGAAGAGGTCGACATCCGGGTCCTGCACCGCGGCGTCGGTGCGGTCACGGAGTCCGACATCGACCTGGCGATGGGCTCGGACGCCATCGTGATCGGCTTCAACGTCCGTGCGGCCGGCCGCGCGGCGCAGATGGCCGAGCGCGAGGGCGTGGACGTCCGCTACTACTCGGTCATCTACCAGGCGATCGAGGAGATCGAGGCGGCCCTCAAGGGCATGCTCAAGCCGGAGTACGAAGAGGTCGAGCTCGGTACGGCGGAGATCCGCGAGGTCTTCAAGTCGTCCAAGCTGGGCAACATCGCGGGTGTTCTCATCCGCTCCGGCGAGGTCAAGCGCAACACCAAGGCGCGCCTCATCCGCGACGGCAAGGTGGTCGCGGAGAACCTCAACATCGAGGGTCTGCGTCGCTTCAAGGACGACGTCACCGAGATCCGCGAAGGGTTCGAGGGCGGTATCAACCTCGGCAACTTCAACGACATCAAGGTCGACGACGTCATCGCGACGTACGAGATGCGCGAGAAGCCGCGCGCGTGATCTGACACGCGACCGGGGCCGGTCGGCGGAAGTTATTTCCGTCGATCGGCCCCGGCCGTTGCGTGTACGGTTCCCGTATCGGCGTCGATGCGTGACGCCCGTACCCCGAACCGGCGGGACATCCGGACACACATGTATGTGGGGACTCTGTCCTTCGATCTGCTCCTCGGCGACGTCCGCTCGCTGAAGGAGAAACGCTCCCTCGTCCGTCCGATCGTGGCCGAACTCCAGCGCAAGTACGCGGTGAGCGCGGCGGAGACGGGCAACCAGAACCTCCACCGCAGGGCCGAGATCGGGCTGGCGGTGGTCTCCGGGGACACGGGACACCTCTCCGACGTACTGGACCGCTGCGAGCGGCTGGTCGCCGGGCGGCCCGAGGTGGAACTGCTCTCGGTTCGACGCAGGCTCCACAGCGACGAAGACTGAAGCAAGAAGAAAGCACTTAAGGAGACGGACCAGTGGCCGACAACGCGCGGGCGAAAAGGCTGGCGGACCTCATCCGGGAGGTGGTGGCCCAGAAGCTGCAGCGCGGGATCAAGGACCCGCGGCTCGGCTCGCACGTCACCATCACGGACACCCGGGTCACGGGTGACCTGCGGGAGGCGACCGTCTTCTACACGGTGTACGGGGACGACGAGGAGCGGGCCGCGGCGGCCGCCGGACTGGAGAGCGCCAAGGGCGTGCTCCGCTCCGCGGTGGGCGCGGCGGCGGGCGTGAAGTTCACCCCGACGCTGACCTTCGTGGCCGACGCGCTGCCCGACACCGCCAAGACCATCGAGGACCTCCTCGACAAGGCGCGCCAGTCCGACGAGAAGGTGCGCGAGGTCTCGGCCGGCGCCAAGTACGCCGGCGAGGCCGACCCGTACAAGAAGCCGGGCGAGGACGAGGACGACACCGCCGAATGACCCAGCAGAACCGGACGCCCGACGGCCTTGTCATCGTCGACAAGCCGTCGGGCTTCACCTCGCACGACGTGGTCGCCAAGATGCGCGGGATCGCCAGGACCCGCCGCGTCGGCCACGCCGGCACTCTCGACCCCATGGCGACGGGCGTGCTCGTCCTCGGCGTCGAGAAGGCCACCAAGCTCCTCGGTCACCTCGCGCTGACCGAGAAGGAGTACCTGGGCACCGTCCGGCTCGGCCAGACGACCCTGACCGACGACGCCGAGGGCGAGATCACGGGGTCCCAGGACGCCTCGAAGGTCACCCGCGACGCCGTCGACGCCGGGATCGCCAAGCTGACCGGCGAGATCATGCAGGTGCCGTCCAAGGTCAGCGCCATCAAGATCAACGGCGTGCGCTCCTACAAGCGGGCGCGCGAGGGCGAGGACTTCGAGATCCCGGCCAGGCCCGTCACCGTCTCCTCCTTCACGGTCTACGACATGCGGGAAGCCGTGGCCGAGGACGGCACCCCCGTGGTGGACCTGGTGGTGTCGGTCGCCTGCTCCTCCGGCACCTACATCCGGGCGCTCGCCCGTGACCTCGGCGCCGACCTGGGCGTCGGCGGCCACCTCACGGCGCTGCGCCGGACGCGCGTCGGCCCGTACAAGCTCGATGCGGCGAAGACCCTGGACCAGCTCCAGCAGGAGCTGACCGTGATGCCGATCGCCGAGGCCGCCACGGCGGGGTTCCCGCGCTGGGACGTGGACGTGAAGCGGGCGCGCCTGCTCATCAACGGCGTGCGTCTGGAGATGCCCGAGGAGTACGCGGGCCGGGGCGCTGTCGCGGTCTTCGATCCCGAGGGACGCTTCCTGGCGCTCGTCGAGGAACACAAGGGCAAGGCGAAGAGCCTGGCCGTCTTCGGCTGAGCCCCCGGTCCGCCCGTGGAGCGGCGCGCACGGGGTCGTTCTCTGCCCGCCGCTCCACGGTCCCCCTTCGGTTCCCCCACCCCTAGGGTGTATCCAGCTACCCCCGTCTGTTCACCCTTGCGGGCAGGCGCTCGGAGTGAACCGAGGGAGCGGAAGGGGGCGCGTTCACCGCGCGATCTGTTTCACTGATCACCCCGCGCCTACCGTCGAGACAGTACGACGGTACGGCGGGGAGGTTCGACCATGGCGGCACAGGGCCCACGGCCCGGCGCATGCGGCCGGTCGCACACGGACCGGGCCACCGAGGACAGCGGCACGCCCGCCCTTCACAGCTCCCTGGTCCGGATCCACGATCTCGCCGGCCGCCTCCGCGGCCTCGGTTTCCCGGCCGACCACCACGGCACGGTGATCACCAGCCACGAGGCCGTCGACGGCCTGCCCCGACTGGTCCTGCACGCGGCCGAAGACCACACCTGCGTCGTGACGGCGGACGCGGTGACCGAACTCCCCGACCTGGACCTGGCCCTGATCCGCACCGAGGGCCTCGGCGCGCAGCCACTGCCGGTGACGGTACGGGACGGTGCCGAGACCGGCCGGTACGTCAGGATCGCGGCGGGCTGCTGGCGTGAGGCCCGGGTGCTGGGCGCGACACCGGTGACCTACACGGCGACGGACCGCTTCCACGTCCTCGACAGCGCCCTGGAACTGGCGATCGGCACCGCGGGCCGGGACGCACTGCGGCTGGGCGGAGGGGCGGCCGGGGGACCGGTGCTGGACACGGAGACCGGCGCGGTGCTCGCCGTACTGGGCACGGCACTGCAGAGCGGCCACCGGGACTCGGGCTTCGCGGTCCCGCTCCGCCCACCCCCACCCGGCCCCCTGGTGGACCTGCTCACCGAGAACGCGACCACCGTCCCCTGCTACGGCGCCGATCTGAACCTCGCGGGCATCCTCGAACTGACGGCGACATCGGTGGGCCAGGACGGCCCGCCGAGCGAGGCCGAACCGGTGGAACGACCGTCGGTGGCAAGGCAGTTCGACGAGTTTGCCTCGCACACGGGGACATCGGTCCTGGCCCTCGTAGGCGCACCGGGCAGTGGCCGTACGACAGAGCTGGCGGCCCTGGCCACCCGCCGCCACCGAGGCCCGGAACCGGCCCCCACCCTGTGGCTGCGCGGCGCCGATCTGAGGGCCGGCGACCAGTCCGTGGCGGACGCGGCGAGCAGGGCGCTGACGAGGGCGGCCCGCATCGTGGCGGCGTCGCGCGGCATGACACCGACGGACCTCGGCGACCTGACCCCCGAACACCTCGCCCACACCACCCCCCGCCCCCTGCTGCTCCTGCTGGACAGCCCCGAGGAAATGCCCCCACTGCTGTCCCACCGCCTGACCGAATGGACGACAGGGACGGCACAGTGGCTGAGGCAGACGGGCGCGAGGCTGGTGGTGGCGTGCAGGGAGGAGTACTGGGAGGGGGCGGGGGCGGAGTTCCCGGAGGGGACGCTGTACGGGGGCAGCCCGGGTTCCTTCCAGCGCGGGTCCGCACTCTCAGCCCGTACGGAGTGGCCCCCCTGCGTACGACTCACGGCCCTGACCCCCACGGAAGCCCACCAGGCCCGCACCCATTACGGCATCCCCGACAACGCCCTCGCCCCCCAGGCCGCCCGCCACCCCCTCACCCTCCGGCTCCTCTCGGAGGTCCGCACAGCCCTCCCCGACGCCCCCAGCACCCCCCTCGACCGGCACGAGGTCTTCGGGGCCCACCTGGACCTCATGTGCCTGCGCATCGCAGTGCGCCTGGCCGCCGAGAACGGCCTCCGGGGCACCGCGGTGAAACGCCTCGCCGCCAAGGTCTCCGGCCAGGTCCACGAGGCCGCCCGCCGCAGCCTCGGACCGGGCCAGGGCGAACTCGACCGCGCGACCTTCGAGGCCGTGTTCCCCTGGGGCCCCGCCCCCGCGGGGCTCGGCGGCGGCACCGGCTGGGCCTCCGCCGTCCTCACCGAAGGCCTCCTCGTCCCCGCAGGCCAGGGCTACCGCTTCGCCCACGAGGAGTTCGCCGACTGGATCCAGGGCATGCACCTCGACCTGGACGAGGCCCTGCGCGCCCTGGTCCACCGCCGCCGCACCGAAGACCCCCACCCCCTCCCGGTACCGCACCACCGCATCGGCCCGGTGGTCGAGGCCCTGCTCCTCCTCGCCCGCCGGCACACACCTCTCCAACTCGCCCTCCGCCTCCAGGAATTGACCCACGCCCTGGAAGCCGACCCGCACTCCTGGTGGGCCGCCCGCCTCCTCGCCCAGGCCCTGCTGCGCGTACCGGATGCCACCCCCTACACGGACGTCCTGCGCACCCTCGCCGACCGGATCGTGGCCTGGAGGCAGCAACTGCGGCCCGTACCGCCGGAGTTCGGCCCCGACTTCTGGACCGCACTGCCGCTGCCGGACGACACGCGTCTCGAACTGCTCCGGCAGCTCGTCGTGGCCGACACCAAGACCGGCCCCCGTTACCTCGACGCCGTGGCCGCACTCCTCGCCGCCGACGCCACCGCCGTACAACCGCACCTCACCCGCTGGTTCCACGACGACCGCGCGCTGCCCGCGACCCCCCACGCCACCGTGGCGAGGGCCGCGCAGGCGCTGCTGCACACGCATCGGCACGGCGCGCTGGACGATCTGACCGAGAGGCTCGTCGAGGTCGCGCACCGGCGGGGGGACGAACTGCTCGCCGTGCTGGCGGAGGAGGAGCCGTCCGCGATCTGCCGGGCCGTGGACCGCTGGGCGCACGACGAGCGGCCCGCGAGAAGGGTGGCGGCGGTGGCGTACGGTCTGCGCGCGGCACCGCACGTCCGCACGACGGCGGACCGCGAACTCCTCCGCTACGCCGCGCTGGTCCTGCTCTCCCGCCCCGCCGACTGCACCCTGCACGGCGGCGCGCTCGCCCTCCTCGTGCGCGACCCGCTCACCCGCGCCCGCCATCTCCCGCTCGCGCTACGGCACTTCGCGTCCGGCGACCCGCAGCTCCCGCCGAGCGCGCTGGTCGGCGCCCTCACCACCCACCCCGAACCGGTCCTCGACGCCTTCCGGCAGCGGCTGCGCCGGCCGGACGCGGGCCCGGCGCTGCGCACCCTAGCCGATGTCACCACGCCGTCGCTGGCCCGCCGGGTCGCCGCGCTGGTCCAGGAGGCGGTGGAGCGGCGCCCGGAGCGAGCCGGGGACGTCGCCGCGTACGTGGACCGCCGCCTGGACCAGGGCCCGGCGGCCCGAGCCGTACTGTTCCCGCTGGTCACCGGCTTGCTGGACGGCGGCTCCACGCAGGTGCGGGCCGCCCTCGCCGGCATCCTCGCCGCCCCCGGCACCCCGGCCTCCCAGCCCCTGCGCCATGAGCTCCTCGAATTCCTCCTCGCCCACGAACGCGACCCCGCCGTCCTGGACGCCGTCCTGCACGCGGCCGCCCAGCAGAACGGCGAGGGACTGCGCGATCTGGTCCACCGCACCGGGCTCCTCCTCGTCCGCACACCGGACGGGGCGACCCGTTTCGACCGCGGACTCGTCGACCTGGGCCGCCATGTCCCGGGCTTCGCCGCCCGGGTGGCCGGCTGGCTCACCGACGCGCCCCAGGACTGGGCGGCCGTGGTCGGCCCCAGCACCCGCCGGATGATCGAGAACCTGGCCGGCGTCCGGGTTCCCGCGTGACCGGTACGTGCTACCCGTCACAGCCTCCATGCCGATGCGGGGCGGAAGCACGCGGCATGGCACCCTTAGACCTGCGTAGAAGGTAGTGACGGACACAGGTTCGACGAGGAGCGGTCACAGTGCAGCGCTGGCGTGGCTTGGAGGACATCCCCCAGGACTGGGGGCGCAGCGTCGTCACCATCGGTTCCTACGACGGTGTCCACCGCGGACACCAGCTCATCATCCGGCACACCGTGGATCGCGCCCGCGAACTGGGCCTGCCCGCCGTGGTCGTCACCTTCGACCCGCACCCCAAAGAGGTGCTGCGGCCGGGCACCCACCCGCCCCTGCTCGCCCCGCACCACCGGCGGGCCGAACTCATGGCGGAACTGGGCGTGGACGCGGTCCTGGTGCTCCCGTTCACCACGGAGTTCTCCAACCTCTCCCCGGCGGACTTCATCGTCAAGGTCCTCATCGACAAGCTGCGCGCCAAGGCCGTCGTCGAGGGCCCGAACTTCCGCTTCGGCCACCGGGCGGCGGGTGACGTCGTGTATCTGGCCGAGCTGGGCAAGACGTACGACTTCGACGTCGAGGTCGTCGATCTGTACGTGTCCGGCGAGGCGGGCGGCGGTCAGCCGTTCTCCTCGACCCTGACCCGGCGCCTGGTCATCGAGGGCGATGTCGAGGGCGCCGCGGAGATCCTCGGCCGCCCGCACCGGGTCGAGGGCGTGGTCGTGCGCGGCGCGCAGCGCGGACGTGAGCTGGGCGTGCCGACGGCGAACGTCGAGACGCTCCCGCACACCGCGATCCCCGCGGACGGCGTCTACGCCGGCTGGCTGCACGCGCAGGGCGAGATGATGCCGGCCGCGATCTCCGTCGGCACCAACCCGACCTTCGACGGCACCGAGCGCACGGTGGAGGCACACGTCATCGACCGCGTGGGCCTCGACCTCTACGGCCTGCATGTCGCCGTCGACTTCCTGGCCTTCGTACGGGGGCAGGTGAAGTTCGAGTCCCTCGACGCGCTGATCGAGCGGATGGCGGAGGACATCAAGATCAGCCGTGATCTGACGGCCGCGGCGGAGGCGAAGCGCTAGCCGCCGCTACGACGCCGAAGGGCGGCCGGTGCCTGCGGGCACCGGCCGCCCTTTGCGTGCGGCTACGGCCTACTGCTGCGGGGGCTGCTGGGGGTACGGGTAGGGCTGCTGGCCCGGCTGTGCGCCCTGCTGCGGGTACGGCTGGCCGTAGGGCTGACCGGGCTGACCGGGGACGTACGGCTGTCCCGGCATGGGCTGTGCGGGAAACGGCTGGCCCGGCATCGGCGGGGCCGCCACCGGAGGCGGGTTGCCGTCGCTGGTCCACAGGCCGTGCATCTGCTGATGGCGTACGAAGTCCTCGGCGACCATCGCCGCGAGGTTGAAGTACGACTCCCGCACCTTGGGCCGCATCATGTCGAGGTCGACCTCGGCGCCGGCGGCGAGGTGCTCGTCGAAGGGCACGACGATGACGCCACGGCAGCGCGTCTCGAAGTGGCTGACGATGTCCTCGACCTTGATCATCTTGCCGGTCTCCCGCACCCCCGAGATGACGGTGAGGGACCGCGAGACGAGATCGGCGTACCCATGGGCCGACAGCCAGTCCAGCGTCGTACTGGCGCTGCTCGCACCGTCCACGGACGGCGTCGAGATGATGATGAGCTGGTCGGCGAGGTCCAGCACACCGCGCATGGCGCTGTAGAGCAGACCGGTACCGGAGTCGGTGAGGATGATCGGGTACTGCTTGCCGAGCACGTCGATGGCGCGCCGGTAGTCCTCGTCGTTGAAGGTCGTGGAGACGGCCGGGTCGACGTCGTTGGCGATGATTTCGAGCCCGGACGACGCCTGGGACGTGAACCGCCGGATGTCCATGTAGGAGTTGAGGTACGGGATCGCCTGCACGAGGTCACGGATGGTCGCCCCGGTCTCCCGGCGCACCCGGCGGCCGAGGGTGCCGGCGTCCGGGTTGGCGTCGATGGCGAGGATCTTGTCCTGCCGCTCGGTGGCGAGGGTGGACCCGAGTGCGGTGGTGGTCGTGGTCTTGCCGACACCGCCCTTGAGACTGATGACGGCGATCCGGTAGCAGGACAGCACGGGCGTACGGATGAGTTCGAGCTTCCGCTGCCGCTCGGCCTCCTCCTTCTTCCCACCGATCTTGAACCGGCCCCCGCCAGCGGCGGGCCGCCCACTCTTCGCCTTCTGCTTCTTGTTGTTGAGCAGCCGGTCGGAGGACAGCTCCACGGCAGCGGTGTAACCGAGTGGCGCGGCCCCCGGGTTGGTCGGCTGCCGCTGATCATGCTGCATGGGCTGCGGCCAGACGGCACCGGCACGGGGGTCGACGGGCTGCGCCGGCTGAGCCTGCGACACGCCGGGCTGGCCTTGCGGGTGTACGCCGGGCTGTGCTTGGGGCTGGCCCTGCTGGGGCATGCCGGGCTGCACGGGGCCGCCCTGGCCCGGTACGGGTCCCGGCTGGCCGGGCGGCTGGGGGAAGCCGTAACCGCCGGGCTGGGCGGGGGAGTTGGGGGTGGCGGGCGGCGCGGGCTGTGTGTGCGGGGCTGCCGGGGTGCCGGGCTGGGGGAAGCCGTAGCTGCCCTGGGGTGTTGGGGCGTCGGTCGGCTGCTGGGCCGGGGGTTGCTGCGTGGGGGCGCCCGGTTGCGGGAAGCCGTAGCCGCCCTGGGGGTTGGGTGCCGGGGCAGGCGTGCCGGTCGGCTGCTGCGTGGGGGTGGCGGGAGCGCCGGGCTGCGGGAAGCCGTAACTGCCGTGGGAGTTGGGAGCGGGAGCGGGCTGCGCACCCGGCTGCGGGAAGCCGTAGCTGCCCTGGGGGTTGGGCGCGGGGGCAGGGGTGCCGGTCGGCTGCTGCGTGGGCGCTGCGGGGGTGCCGGGCTGGGGGAAGCCGTAACTGCCCTGGGGGCTGGGTGCCGGGTTCGGAGCGTCGGTCGGTGACTGCTGCGCGCCCGGTTGCGGGAAGCCGTAGCCGCTCTGCGGGTTGGGGGCGGGAGCGGGCTGCGCTCCGGGCTGCGGGAAGCCGTAACCGCCCTGGGGGTTGGGCGCCGGGGCAGGGGTGTGAGGCGGCTGCTGTGCCGCCGGTGCGGGAGCGCCGGGCTGTGGGAAGCCGGGGACCGGCTGCTGCGGTGCCTGCGGCGGGGTCGCGGGCGGCTGGTTCCAGGCGGCGGGCGCGGGCTGCGGGGCCTGCGGCTGGAACGGGGGCTGCTGCGCGGCCGCGGGCTGCGGCTCGGCGGGAGCCGTCGGCTCCGGCTGCTGAGGCTGTACGGGCCACTGGGGCGCCGACGCCGGAGCTGCGGGCTGGTACGACGGCGGCAGCGGCGGCACCCCGACCTGCGGTGCCGGCGGGGGAGTCCAGGCGGGAGCCGCGTCATGCGGAGCACTGGCCGCACCGAGTACGGCGTCCTGCGGCTCGGCGCCGTGGGGCACGGCGTCTTCCGGTTCCCCGTCGGCCGGTACGGCGTCCTCCGGCTCAGCGCCGGGCTGGTCCTCGTCCGTCGGCTCGGCCTCATCGGCTACGACGTCATCCGGCGCGGAGTCCGACGGCTCCGTCTCCGAAAGCTCCGGCTCCGCGTAGGGCTCGGCGTCAGCGGTCTCGGCGTCCACCGCCTCCGCGACCGCGGGCTCCGCATCCACCGGCTCAGCGACCTCAGCCTCGGCCTCGGCCGACTCGTCCTCCAAGGAGTCCGTTTCAGCCGTAGCGACAGCGGAGTCCCTGTCCTCGGGCGTCTCCGCCTGCTCAAGCTCGTCCGACGCCTCGTCCGAAGCGTCTTCCTCAAGCTCGGCCTCGGGCTCTTCCGCGACCTCGACCTCAGCCACGGCCTCCACCTCGGCGGAGCCGTCGGCGTCGGCGTCGGACACAGCGTCCTCGTCCTCATCCACCGCCCGCAGCCGCGCCCCCGCGTCGGCCGCGCGCTCCTCGATCTCCCGCTTCAGCGCGACAGCGGAGAACCGCATCGTGGCGCCGCTCTCCAGATCGCCGTTCCCGGAGTCGGACTCCTCGGCGGCCGGGGCCGCGGACGAAGCCTCGGAAGGCGAAGAAGTCGGTGCGCTCCACTGCGACTGGAACCCGCCCACGGGGATGCTGGGCACGGCCGCAGGCGAAGCGGCGTCACTCGGGGAAGTCGGCGGTACGGCGGGCGCCTCGGCAGGCGTCCCCTGCGGCTCGGCCCCGCTCCCCTGGAACCCGCCCACGGGAATGCTGGGCACGGCCGCAGGCGAAGCGGCGTCACTCGGGGAAGTCGGCGGTACGGCGGGCGCCTCGGCAGGCGTCACCTGAGGTTCGGCCCGGCTCCCCTGGAACCCGCCCACGGGAATGCTGGGCACGGCCGTAGACGAAGCGGCGTCGGCGGAGGGTGCCGATGAAGTCGACGCCTCGGCAGGCGTCCCCTGCGGCTCGGCCCCGCTCCCCTGGAACCCGCCCACGGGGATGCTGGGCACGGCCGTAGGCGAAGCGGCGTCGGCGGAGGGTGCCGGAGGCGTCGACGGCTCGGCAGGCGTCCCCTGCGGCTCGAACCCGCTCCCCACCGGCAACTTGGGCACCGCGACGGGCCCCCCGGCCGCCGGCGGAGGCGGTGTGAAAGGCGCCCCGGGGGCGGGCGGAGCCGGCGGAGTGAAAGGTGCCCCGGGCGCGGGCTGGGCAGGCGGAGCGGGCGGTGTGAAAGGCGCCCCCGGAGCCGGGGACCCCTGTGGAACCGGCGGCGTCAGCCCCGGCAGCGAGGAAGGCAGCGCGGTGGGAGAGGGAGTGAAGGACGGCGCAGCAGGACCACCCGAACCCGCCGCCGGAGCTCCCGAGGAACCGGAAGAACCCGAAGCCCCGGATCCGCTCTCGTCCCGCCCGGAACCGGCGGAGCCACTCGCGTTCTGCGTGTACCAGGCAGGCGGCGCGTAGTCGATGGTGAACTCGCCCGTGACCTCGTTGGCCGACTCCGCATCGGGCTCGCGGATCCCGTCCCGATCGCTGCTCACAGTTCCTCCTGGTGTGGTTGAGCACCCCCATGCCGTGCCGGGGCGACCATTGCTCGTCGTCCGAAGTCGTTCGAGGTAGTCCGTTCCAGTCGGCTCTCCCCCTGGGTCACCGACGCCCGGTCCACGGGTTCTGGCGTCGCGCCCGGTCCCAGCCTAATCACCACAGGCAACACCTCGGCAGGCCCGTCCACCCCCGAGCACCTGCCCACTGCGTCACAGCCTGCCCCGAAGTGACGTACGCAGCCCTCCGATTGGTGAACAAACCGGGCGACACCTGTGAACAATCCGGAAGGAAAGCGAAGCAAGCGGTCAAGTCGGCCCGCTGAATCCCGCTGCCCACAAGCGAATTGGCGGCCGTGGGGAGGTCGCGAGCCCCTGCCCCACGACCGCCCCTCGATCACTCCGCGTCAACACCGCCGTTGTGCGGCGCCGGTTCCAGGTCGAACTCCCCGTCCCGCGCCCCCAGCACGAAGGCCCGCCACTCGGCCTCCGTATAACGCAGCACCGTCTCCGGTTCCAGAGACGACCGCATCGCCACCGCCCCACCGGGCAGGTATGCGATCTCCACCCGCTCCTCGTGCGTCTCCGTGCCCGGCGCGCTCTGCCACTCGACGCCCGAGATGTCGAGGGCGTACAGCTCGTCCCGCTCCCGCTCCTTGCGCGCCTTGATCTCCTCTTCCGTCTCCGCCATGCCCAGCGACCCCTTCCAGACTTCCGAACTTCCGACGTGCGAGTTCCTGCGTACGCGACAGACGTACGCTTGATCGGCGCGCTCACCCTAGTGGCCCCTTCCCCGCGATCAGGGCGGTTCCGGAACCGATGCGAGGGCGCCCACCTCCGCCTGGTACCCTGAGTGACGGCCGTTTGTGTACGCACCCCCGGAGCGCTCGCTCTGGAGGCCGCGCCCAGCGGATCCCCGCCTCCCGAGTAACGGAAGCTCCCCCGAGACACAGACCGGGGGCACTCGGTGGCCATGCAGAAGACTACGAGGAGTACGCGTGCCGCTCGACGCCGCTACGAAGAAGCAGATCATCAGCGAGTTCGGTCAGAAGGAGGGCGACACCGGCTCCCCCGAGGTCCAGGTCGCCATGCTCTCGCGCCGGATCTCGGACCTGACCGAGCACCTCAAGACCCACAAGCACGACCACCACTCCCGCCGTGGTCTGCTGATCCTGGTCGGTCAGCGCCGCCGTCTGCTGCAGTACCTCGCCAAGAAGGACATCCAGCGCTTCCGTGCGCTGGTCGACCGCCTCGGCATCCGCCGCGGTGCGGCGGGCGCCAAGTAAGACGTGATGAAGGGAGCGGTTCCCGAAGCGATCGGGGATCGCTCCCTTTGCCGTACGTACGGAAACGTGCGGAGTGTCACACCCGCTTTGTAGTGTGGTAGCACAACGCAATACCACGAGGAGAAGTGCACCTCGCCGCCGCCGGTCCTCGGTAGTGGCCCCCGGGCAATGCGAACCCGGGTGCTTCGATCGAAGACCGGCCCGCAACAGACGGAGCGCTTCTCCGCCCACGTCCCCCCGCCACACGGGCGGATCGGGACAAAAGACGAAAAGTAACGGAGAAAACGCTAGTGGAGAACGAGACCCACTACGCCGAGGCCGTCATCGACAATGGCACCTTCGGCACCCGCACCATCCGCTTCGAGACGGGCCGCCTGGCCAAGCAGGCCGCCGGCTCCGCCGTGGCGTACCTGGACGACGACACCATGGTGCTGTCGGCCACCACCGCCTCCAAGAACCCCAAGGACCAGCTCGACTTCTTCCCCCTGACGGTGGACGTCGAGGAGCGGATGTACGCCGCCGGCAAGATCCCCGGCAGCTTCTTCCGCCGTGAGGGCCGGCCGTCCGAGGACGCCATCCTCACCTGCCGACTGATCGACCGCCCGCTGCGCCCGTCCTTCAAGAAGGGCCTGCGCAACGAGATCCAGGTCGTCGCCACCATCATGGCGCTCAACCCCGACCACCTGTACGACGTCGTGGCGATCAACGCCGCCTCCGCGTCCACGCAGCTGGCCGGTCTGCCCTTCTCCGGCCCGATCGGCGGCGTCCGCGTCGCGCTGATCCGCGGTCAGTGGGTGGCGTTCCCGACGCACACCGAGCTTGAGGACGCCGTCTTCGACATGGTGGTCGCGGGCCGCGCCCTGGAGGACGGCGACGTCGCGATCATGATGGTCGAGGCCGAGGCCACCGAGAAGACCATCCAGCTGGTCAAGGGCGGTGCCGAGGCCCCGACCGAGGAGGTCGTCGCCGCCGGTCTGGAAGCCGCGAAGCCCTTCATCAAGGTGCTCTGCAAGGCCCAGGCCGACCTCGCCGCGAAGGCCGCCAAGCCGACCGGCGAGTTCCCGATCTTCCTCGACTACCAGGACGACGTCCTGGAGGCCCTGGCCGCCGCCGTCAAGCCGGAGCTCGCCTCCGCGCTGACCATCGCGGGCAAGCAGGAGCGCGAGTCCGAGCTGGACCGCGTCAAGGCGCTCGCCGCCGAGAAGCTCCTGCCGGAGTTCGAGGGCCGCGAGAAGGAGATCTCCGCCGCGTACCGCTCGCTCACCAAGCAGCTGGTCCGCGAGCGCGTGATCAAGGAGAAGAAGCGCATCGACGGCCGTGGCGTGACGGACATCCGTACGCTCGCCGCCGAGGTCGAGGCCATCCCGCGGGTCCACGGCTCCGCTGTGTTCGAGCGTGGCGAGACCCAGATCCTGGGCGTGACGACGCTGAACATGCTCCGCATGGAGCAGCAGCTGGACACGCTGTCGCCGGTGACGCGCAAGCGGTACATGCACAACTACAACTTCCCGCCGTACTCCACCGGCGAGACCGGCCGCGTCGGCTCCCCGAAGCGCCGCGAGATCGGCCACGGCGCCCTCGCCGAGCGCGCCCTGGTCCCGGTCCTGCCGACGCGTGAGGAGTTCCCCTACGCGATCCGCCAGGTCTCCGAGGCGCTGAGCTCCAACGGCTCGACGTCCATGGGCTCGGTCTGCGCCTCCACCATGTCGCTGCTGAACGCCGGTGTCCCGCTGAAGGCCCCCGTCGCCGGTATCGCCATGGGCCTGATCTCCCAGGAGATCGAGGGCGAGACGCACTACGTCACCCTCACCGACATCCTCGGTGCGGAGGACGCCTTCGGCGACATGGACTTCAAGGTCGCCGGCACCAAGGAGTTCGTGACCGCCCTCCAGCTCGACACCAAGCTGGACGGCATCCCGGCCTCCGTCCTGGCCGCGGCCCTCAAGCAGGCCCGTGACGCCCGCCTCCACATCCTCGACGTGATGATGGAAGCGATCGACACGCCGGACGAGATGTCCCCGAACGCCCCGCGGATCATCACCGTGAAGATCCCCGTGGACAAGATCGGTGAGGTCATCGGCCCCAAGGGCAAGATGATCAACCAGATCCAGGAGGACACCGGCGCCGAGATCACGATCGAGGACGACGGCACCATCTACATCGGTGCCTCCGACGGCCCGGCCGCCGAGGCCGCCCGCACCACGATCAACTCGATCGCCAACCCGACCATGCCGGAGGTCGGCGAGCGCTACCTGGGCACGGTCGTGAAGACGACCACCTTCGGTGCGTTCGTCTCGCTGCTCCCGGGCAAGGACGGTCTGCTGCACATCTCGCAGATCCGCAAGCTCGCCGGCGGCAAGCGCGTGGAGAACGTCGAGGACGTGCTCGGCGTGGGCGCCAAGGTCCAGGTCGAGATCGCCGAGATCGACTCCCGCGGCAAGCTCTCCCTCATCCCGGTGATCGAGGGCGAAACTGAGTCCAGCGGCTCCGCCGCGGGCGACGCTGAAGCTGACAAGAAGGACGACGCCGACAAGTGACGTCGAGTAGCTCCAAGGCGACGGCCCGCACCTCTTCGGAGGCGCGGGCCGTCGCCCGTGCCCAAACCCTGATCAAGGGCACCAACGGCATCGGCACCGTCCGCAAGACCACCCTCCCGGGCGGCCTGCGCATCGTCACCGAGACCCTGCCCTCCGTCCGCTCCGCGACCTTCGGCATCTGGGCCCATGTCGGCTCCCGCGACGAGACCCCGGCGCTGAACGGCGCCACCCACTACCTGGAGCACCTGCTCTTCAAGGGCACGCAGCGTCGCTCCGCCCTGGACATCTCCTCCGCCATCGACGCGGTCGGCGGCGAGATGAACGCGTTCACGGCGAAGGAGTACACGTGCTACTACGCACGCGTGCTCGACAGCGACCTGCCGCTCGCCATCGACGTCGTCTGCGACATGCTCACGGGCTCGCTGATCCTCGAAGAGGACGTCAACGTCGAGCGCGGCGCGATCCTCGAAGAGATCGCGATGACCGAGGACGACCCGGGCGACTGTGTGCACGACCTGTTCGCGCACACGATGTTCGGCGACAACCCCCTCGGCCGCCCGGTCCTCGGCACGGTCGACACGGTCAACGCCCTCACCGCCGACCGCATCCGCCGCTTCTACAAGAAGCACTACGACCCGACCCACCTGGTCGTGGCGGCCGCGGGCAACATCGACCACAACAAGGTCGTACGACAGGTCCGAGCCGCCTTCGAGAAGTCCGGCGCCCTGAAGAACCTCGACGTCACGCCGATCGCCCCGCGCGGCGGCAAGCGCGCCCTGCGCACCGCGGGCCGCGTCGAGCTGATCGGCCGCAAGACCGAGCAGGCGCATGTCGTCCTCGGCATGCCGGGCCTGGCCCGCACGGACGAGCGCCGCTGGGCCCTGGGCGTGCTCAACACGGCCCTCGGCGGCGGAATGTCGTCCCGGCTGTTCCAGGAGGTCCGCGAGAAGCGCGGCCTGGCGTACAGCGTGTACTCGTACACCTCCGGCTTCGCCGACTGCGGCCTCTTCGGGGTCTACGCCGGCTGCCGTCCCTCGCAGGTGCACGACGTCCTGAAGATCTGCCGCGACGAGCTCGACCATGTCGCCGAGCACGGCCTGTCCGACGACGAGATCGGCCGCGCCATCGGCCAGCTCCAGGGCTCCACGGTGCTGGGCCTTGAGGACACCGGCGCGCTGATGAACCGTATCGGCAAGAGCGAGCTGTGCTGGGGCGAGCAGATGTCCGTCGACGACATGCTGGCCCGGATAGCCTCGGTCACCCCGGACGACGTCCGCTCGGTGGCCCGGGACGTCCTGGGACGGCGGCCCTCGCTGTCGGTCATCGGCCCGCTGAAGGACAAACAGGCGTCCCGTCTGCACGAAGCGGTCGCGTAAGCCTCTCCCGAAGGAAACAAGAAGATGAGCAAGCTGCGAGTGGCGGTCCTCGGTGCCAAGGGCCGGATCGGTTCCGAGGCGGTACGGGCCGTCGAGGCCGCCGAGGACATGGAGCTGGTCGCCGCCCTGAGCCGGGGCGACAAGCTGGAGACCCTGGCCGAGACCGGCGCCCAGGTCGCCGTCGAACTGACCACACCGGACTCGGTGATGGACAACCTCGACTACTGCGTGAGCCACGGCATCCACGCGGTCGTCGGTACGACGGGCTGGACCGACGAGCGCCTCGCGCAGCTGACGGGCTGGCTGGCGAAGTCCCCGGAGACGGGCGTGCTCATCGCGCCCAACTTCTCCATCGGGGCCGTGCTCACCATGAAGTTCGCGCAGATCGCCGCGCCCTACTTCGAGTCGGTGGAGGTCGTCGAGTTGCACCACCCGAAGAAGGTGGACGCGCCCAGCGGCACCGCCACCCGCACCGCCCAGCTCATCGCCGAGGCCCGTGCCAAGGCCGGCTCGGCCCCCGCGCCGGACGCCACGGCCACCGCCCTGGACGGCGCGCGGGGCGCCAGCGTGGACGGGATCCCGGTCCACGCGATCCGGCTGCGCGGCATGCTGGCCCACCAGGAGGTCCTGCTGGGCGGCGAGGGCGAGACCCTCACCATCCGCCATGACTCCCTGCACCACAGCAGCTTCATGCCGGGCATCCTGCTCGGCGCCCGCCGTGTGGTGGCCACCCCCGGCCTCACCTTCGGCCTGGAACACTTCCTGGACCTGGGCTGACCGACCGATGCGCGCGAAGATCTCCTACGCCATAACGGCCGCCGTCCTGGTCGTCTACTTCGCCCTGGTCGGCAGCCGGGGCGTGATGCTCATCAAGGCCGGCACCCTGCTCACCGTCACCTTCGGTGTCTCGGTGCTGATCCTGCCGGTGATCGGTGTGTGGTTCCTGTGGAAGAACACCGAGTTCGTCCGCAAGGCCAACCAACTCGCCGCCGAACTCGACGCCGAAGGCGGCCTGCCCGTCGACGAGTTGAAGCGCACCCCCAGCGGGCGCATCGACCGTGACTCGGCCGACGAGATCTTCGCCCGCCGCAAGGCCGAGACGGAGGACGCGCCGGACGACTGGCGCAGCTGGTTCCGCCTCGCCGTCGCCTACCACGACGCCCGCGACACCCCGCGCGCCAGGAAGGCGATGCAGCGGGCGATCTCCCTGCGGGAGACGGCGCGCTGAGCTTTTCCGGTCATGCGAAGGGGCCCGGTCCGTGGGCCGTGGGCGGACCGGGCCCCTTCGCACAGGTGTCTCAGCCGCGCCCGTTCTCCGCGCCCCATGCCTCAATCGTGTCGGCGGCCCGGTCGAACGCGTCCGGCCGCGCCAGGAAGTCGGCGTTGTGCGTGGTCAGCAGCGGCGGCAGATCGTCCGCTGACCGATCGGCGCGTACGAGAACCAGGGCCTGCCCCTGAAGGGTGCGCGGCAGGCCGAGCCAGCGCACCGGCTGCTGCACCGTGCGCACCGCGACAACCCGTTCCCAGGGCGTCGTGCGCGTGGCGAAGAAGCTGACGTGGCGCAGGCCTTGGGCGCTCACCCACGCTCCCATGCGCAGCAGACGCAGCGCGACGGCGATCACGGCCAGCGCGATGCCGAAGACCACGCCGGCCTCGCCAGGTGTGCCGGCCAGCGCGATGATCACCGCCGCGAAGAGGACGTAGGAGGCGAGCAGCAGCAGAAGCGCGGCCACGCCCACCCGCCACGGTCCGGGACGGTAGGGGCGCCGCCAGCGGTCACGGTCCTCGAAGGGCAGCGCGACGTCGTCGGCTGCCTCGAAGGCTCGGTCGGCCGTCAGGAAGGGCAGGGGCACGGCTGGTCCTCACTCAATCCATGCTGGGGCTGTGCCCGGTGAGGCTATCGACCCGTGTCCCGGCTCACCACCCTTGGGGGTCCGGATGGGGTCAGTCCCGGCCTCAGCGGCCGTCGGACGCCTGTGACTGCTGGGTCTGCTGCGTGGCCTGATCGGCGGAGAGCGCCGGCATCCCGAGGACGAGGGAACCCACCAGCGCGGACACGATGGTGAGCCCCAGGAGCCAGCGCCCGGCTATCTGCCCGGCGGTCGCCCGCTCTCGGGGCGGGGGAGCGACATTGCTGCGGAACCGGTCCGCTTCGGCAAGGAAGGCGAAGGGTACGGGCTCACTGGGGGCACCTCCCGGCGGTGGCTGGGGGAGGAACATCGGAGATCCTGCTCCTCTCTGGACTCGAACGAATCACTGTCACCAACACAGACGAGCGGGTGCCGCAAATGGTGCCCGGTTACGCCGAATTGGCGGAAGTTCGCCGAAGTTGTTGCGGACCGGTACCGAACGCCCCCTTGTCAGTGCCGGGCCGTAGAGTGGGCGCCGCCCGAGTGAAGTGATGGAAGGACCCTCCGAGTCGTGACCGACACCCCCGCCGACGACCTCAAGCCCAGCTTCCGCAGCGATGTCACCGTCGAGCTGGTCAAGCACAGCGCGGCTGACTCCGACGTGCTGTGGGCCGCCCGTGTCTCCACCGCCGGCGAGCAGTCCCTGGACGAGTTGAAGAAGGACCCCGAGCGCTCCAAGGGCCTCATCAACTACCTGATGCGGGACCGGCACGGCAGCCCCTTCGAGCACAACTCGATGACCTTCTTCATCAGCGCCCCGATCTTCGTCTTCCGCGAGTTCATGCGGCACCGCGTGGGCTGGTCGTACAACGAGGAGTCCGGCCGCTACAGGGAGCTCCAGCCGGTCTTCTACGTCCCCGACGAGTCCCGCAAGCTCGTCCAGGAGGGCCGCCCGGGCAAGTACGTCTTCGTGGAGGGCACCCAGGCCCAGCAAGAACTGACGGGCCGGGTCATGGAGGACTCGTACCGCCAGGCCTACGACGCCTACCAGGAGATGCTCGCCGCAGGCGTCGCCCGCGAGGTCGCCCGCGCGGTCCTGCCCGTCGGTCTCTTCTCCTCGATGTACGCCACCTGCAACGCCCGCTCGCTGATGCACTTCCTCGGCCTGCGCACCCAGCACGAGCTGGCGAAGGTCCCGTCCTTCCCGCAGCGGGAGATCGAGATGGTCGGCGAGAAGATGGAGGCGGAGTGGGCCAAGCTCATGCCGCTCACCCACGCCGCCTTCAATGCGAACGGACGTGTGGCGCCGTAGCGCACCTGAGTTCCCGGCCGGGCACAGATGTGCGCATCGGCCTCACGAAGTGTCCGTATTGCGGCATTTAGAGAAGTTCATCTAGCCTGATCAAACGGACCCGGCACTGCTTGAACCCCCGAGCAGGCAGTGCCGGGCTCCATCTTTGTCCTGACTTTTCCCGCACCCCTAGGGCAGACCACGCCTTGAGCAGCGAGTAGCGTGTAACCCATGGCTCCGACCTCCACTCCGCAGACCCCCTTCGGGCGGGTCCTCACCGCTATGGTCACGCCCTTCACGGCGGACGGCGCACTCGACCTCGACGGCGCGCAGCGGCTCGCCACGCACCTGGTGGACGCAGGCAACGACGGCCTGATCATCAACGGCACCACGGGCGAGTCCCCCACCACCAGCGACGCGGAGAAATCGGATCTCGTACGAGCCGTACTGGAGGCGGTAGGCGACCGCGCCCACGTGGTGGCCGGAGTCGGCACCAACGACACCCACCACAGCATCGAGCTCGCCCGCGAGGCCGAGAAGACCGGCGCCCACGGCCTGCTGATCGTGACGCCGTACTACAACAAGCCCCCACAGGAGGGCCTGTACCGGCACTTCAAGACCATTGCCGACGCCACCGAGCTGCCAGTCATGCTCTACGACATTCCCGGCCGCAGCGGCGTCCCGATCAGCACCGAGACACTCGTCCGGCTCGCTGAGCACCCCCGGATCGTCGCCAACAAGGACGCCAAGGGTGACCTCGGCCGCGCGAGCTGGGCCATCGCCCGCTCCGGCCTCGCCTGGTACTCCGGCGACGACATGCTGAACCTGCCGCTGCTCTCGGTCGGCGCAGTCGGCTTCGTCTCCGTCGTCGGCCATGTCGTCACCCCCGAGCTGCGCGCCCTCGTCGACGCGTACACCAGCGGTGACGTCCAGAAGGCGACCGAGATCCACCAGAAGCTGCTCCCCGTCTACACGGGCATGTTCCGCACCCAGGGCGTCATGACCACCAAGGCCGCGCTCACCCTCCAGGGCCTGCCCGCGGGACCGCTGCGCGCCCCGATGGTCGAGTGCTCGCCCGAAGAGGTCGAACAGCTCAAGATCGATCTTGCCGCGGGCGGGGTACAGCTCTAGCACCAGACTTCGCGCGGCCGGCCGCGCACCGACTTCACAACTGAATAAGCAGGCCACCGGTGCCTGCGCCACAACGACAACTGCTTCTGCACGAACGTCACGCGCGCCACGTGCCCTACCGGTACGTGGCGCGCGTGGTTGAGGAGAGTCTTTTGAGTCATCCGCATCCTGAACTCAGCTCGCCCCCGCCGCTCCCCGAAGGCGGCCTGCGGGTCACCCCGCTCGGCGGCCTCGGCGAAATCGGCCGAAACATGACGGTCTTCGAGTACGGCGGCCGCCTGTTGATCGTCGACTGCGGAGTGCTCTTCCCCGAGGAGGAGCAGCCCGGAATCGACCTGATCCTGCCGGACTTCTCGTCCATCCGGGACCGCCTCGACGACATCGAGGGCATCGTCCTCACCCACGGTCACGAGGACCACATCGGCGGTGTCCCCTTCCTGCTCCGCGAGAAGCCGGACATCCCGCTGATCGGCTCCAAGCTGACCCTGGCGCTCATCGAGGCCAAGCTCCAGGAGCACCGCATCCGCCCCTACACCCTGGAGGTGGCGGAGGGGAACCGCGAGCGCATCGGTCCCTTCGACTGCGAGTTCATCGCCGTCAACCACTCCATCCCCGACGCCCTGGCCGTCGCCATCCGCACCCCCGCGGGCATGGTGGTCCACACGGGCGACTTCAAGATGGACCAGCTCCCGCTGGACAACCGCCTGACGGATCTGCACGCGTTCGCACGCCTGAGCGAGGAAGGCATCGACCTCCTGCTCGCAGACTCGACGAACGCTGAAGTCCCGGGGTTCGTTCCGCCCGAGCGGGACATCTCCAACGTCCTGCGCCAGGTCTTCGCCGGCGCCCGCAAGCGGATCATCGTGGCGAGCTTCGCCAGCCATGTCCACCGCATCCAGCAGATCCTCGACGCGGCCCACGAGTACGGCCGCCGGGTCGCCTTCGTCGGCCGCTCGATGGTCCGCAACATGGGTATCGCGAGGGACCTCGGCTACCTCAAGGTCCCGCCGGGCCTGGTGGTCGACGTGAAGACGCTGGACGACCTCCCGGACAGCGAGATCGTGCTGGTCTGTACGGGCTCGCAGGGCGAACCGATGGCAGCCCTGTCGAGGATGGCCAACCGGGACCACCAGATCCGCATCGTCGACGGCGACACGGTGATCCTGGCGTCGTCGCTCATCCCCGGCAACGAGAACGCGGTCTACCGCGTGATCAACGGCCTGACCCGCTGGGGCGCGAATGTCGTCCACAAGGGCAATGCCAAGGTGCACGTCTCGGGCCACGCGTCCGCGGGCGAGCTCCTGTACTTCTACAACATCTGCCGCCCGAAGAACCTGATGCCGGTCCACGGCGAATGGCGCCACCTGCGCGCCAACGCCGAGCTGGGCGCCCTCACCGGCGTCCCGCACGACCGCATCGTCATCGCCGAGGACGGCGTCGCGGTCGACCTCATCGAGGGCAAGGCGAAGATCTCCGGCAAGGTCCAGGCGGGTTACGTCTACGTCGACGGCCTCTCCGTCGGTGACGTCGGCGAGCCGGCCCTGAAGGACCGGAAGATCCTCGGCGACGAGGGCATCATCTCGGTCTTCGTGGTCGTGGACTCGTCCACCGGCAAGATCACCGGCGGCCCGCACATCCAGGCGCGTGGCTCCGGCATCGAGGACTCCGCCTTCGGAGACGTCATCCCGAAGATCACAGAGGTACTGGAGCGGTCGGCCCAGGACGGTGTGGTCGAGCCCCACCAGCTCCAGCAGCTCATCCGGCGGACCCTGGGCAAGTGGGTCTCCGACACCTATCGCCGCAGGCCGATGATCCTCCCGGTGGTGGTGGAGGTCTGACGGACCGTCGGCCCTCGCAC
>NZ_JAVRBF010000878.1:0-269 GCF_032436805.1 Streptomyces sp. P17
CGCTTGATTTCAGGTGCGGCGCGACCTGCGGCGGCACGATTTTACGGGAAGAGCCTCTCATGTCGACTGCGCCCGTAGACTTTGCCGTTTCGAACCAGGCGCCGGCCGCAGCCGACCGCTGCACCGTGCTCCTCGTGTTCCCGCGCTTCAACCCGAACTCGTTCTGGGCCTTGAAGGACACCTGCACGATCGCTGGCGCCAAGGCGCCGTCGCCGCCGCTCGGGCTGCTCACCGTCGCAGCTATGCTGCCGCAGCACTGGACGTTCCGG
>NZ_JAVRBF010000879.1:0-269 GCF_032436805.1 Streptomyces sp. P17
CCGGAATCCAGAATTTAGCAACGCATCGATCGCCTTGCGCCCGATGCGACGAAACTCTCTGGGGACGTTAAGTTCGGTGCAAAGCGCTTGAAACTGCGCTTTCACAATTACGGCCGCGGCCTCTGCAGAAGCATCGAGCTGGACGATCACTTGGCTGATAGCATCGTGGCCACGGGCGTAGGACATGGACAATGTCGCATCCGCAAAGACAAGATGCGCGCCTACCAGATGCGCGCCACAACGCTGGGCTAAGGCGGCGGCTGCCCGCT
>NZ_JAVRBF010000880.1:0-269 GCF_032436805.1 Streptomyces sp. P17
GGCTGCAGCAGCGCCAGGAACACGGCCTGGTTCATCTGGCTGCCGGAATTGGGCTGCACATTGGCGAACCTGGCGCCGAACAGCCGCTTGGCCCGTTCGATCGCCAGCGTTTCGGCGACGTCGACGAACTCGCAGCCGCCGTAGTAGCGCGCGCCCGGATAGCCCTCGGCGTACTTGTTGGTCATCACCGAACCCTGCGCTTCCAGCACGGCGCGGCTGACGATGTTCTCGGACGCGATCAGCTCGATCTCATGGCGCTGACGACCGAG
>NZ_JAVRBF010000881.1:0-269 GCF_032436805.1 Streptomyces sp. P17
TGCGGTTCGACGGATTCATGGTCGTTTCCCAAAGTTGCTCATCATTCATTTCACCAAGACCTTTATAACGCTGTACGTGCACCTTGCTTTCGTTACCTTCGGCAACACGTGCGATAAATGCGTTGCGCTGCTGCTCATTCCAGCAATACTCCTCTTCTTTACCCTTGCGGCACAGATATAGAGGTGGGGTGGCAATATAAACATACCCATTCTCAATAAGCGCACGCATATTACGGAAGAAGAAGGTAAGGATGAGTGTGGCAATGTGG
>NZ_JAVRBF010000882.1:0-269 GCF_032436805.1 Streptomyces sp. P17
CGTTTCAAGCTCGCCCGCGCGTGCAATGGCGCGCTCGATGCCGTCGCCCATGGCGGCGACCTCGCGGCGGATCGTCCGATGTTCGAGCCGATCGAGGAGCCGCAGCCGCGCGTCTCGCGCCGCGCCGCCAATGACGACCGCGAAACCATCGGCCAGCTGCTGCAGTCGCTGCACCCACTGCTGCCGCCCGGTCTGCCAGGTGCGCTCATTCGAGGCGAGCACGAAGGCCTCGGCCACCTGCTCCGCCCGCTGCCGGCTCGAGGCGTCTG
>NZ_JAVRBF010000883.1:0-268 GCF_032436805.1 Streptomyces sp. P17
GCTTCCTAACGGCTGGCAGGCACTGGATCCTCGGACGGGCGCGCCGGTGGGGATCGACCGGGGCTGGGCCTATGCGCCGGGGCGGTCCAGCGCAGAGACAATTATAGCGGTGCGCGACAAGCTGCCGGACCTGCCGGCGCCGATCGGGGCCGCACTCTGGCACAGTCTGCCGGCGGCGTCGCGCCAGAGCAAGGCGTTGGACGACGCATTCGCGGATTTTGTCGATCAGGCGCTCAGCCAGCCTGTCCGGCGCGATCACATGGTGGTC
>NZ_JAVRBF010000884.1:0-268 GCF_032436805.1 Streptomyces sp. P17
TGCCGGTTGCATCGTCCTGACGGTATCGACGGAAGCATTCGCGCCGCAAGTGTTCAAAGAAGTCAACGGCGCTTTCTATGAAGTCGCGGAAAACGAAATCAAAACGGGCGATTATGTCGCACTCAATCTGAACTTGAAACTGAACATTCCGACCGATCGGACGCATACGCCGGGCCTTTATGTCAATCCGAACGGCGTTGTTCTTGTCGGTCAGGGTCAGGCTATCATCAATTCGGCCAATCCCGAAGAAATGTTCGGCGGTCAGCAG
>NZ_JAVRBF010000885.1:0-268 GCF_032436805.1 Streptomyces sp. P17
TTGCGAGGCGCGTGCGGCCAGCTCCTGCAACAGCTGCTTCTTGCCCTGCGCCTTCGGCGCCAGGATCACGGCAGATGGCTGCAACAGATCGGAGATCTTCATGCGCGACCTTCTTACGCCACGGCGCGCGCGCGAACGCGGGCCTGGGCATGATGGTTTTTGAGCTTGCGCTTGTAGCGGCGGAGCTGCGTCTCGATCTTGTCGAACGCCGCATCGAAGGCACGGTGCGCATCCGGCCCTTCGCCTTGCGCGGACATCACCGTCTTCG
>NZ_JAVRBF010000886.1:0-268 GCF_032436805.1 Streptomyces sp. P17
GCCAGCCCGGCTCGTCGTTCAAGCCCTACCTCTACCTCACCGCGCTGGCGACGGGCCGCTTCCATCCCAACACGCTGATCTCGGCCGCCGGCCTCTGCCTCGGCAAGGACTACTGCCCGCACAATTACGACGACGAGCGCGCCGGCAAGCTGCCGCTGATCTCCGCCTTGGCGATGTCGCTGAACACCGCGGCGATTCGCCTGTCGATCGAGGTCGGCGAAGGCCAGGCGCCGGCGAACTCGAACTGGCTGATGGCCAAGGCCGGCCG
>NZ_JAVRBF010000887.1:0-268 GCF_032436805.1 Streptomyces sp. P17
GGGCCCTGGAACAACTTTTGACCTCTCTGTTCCATTTTTGTTCCATCCTTGTTCCACTTTTTTGGCCTTTAATCCTTTGTAAATGAATAACTTTGAGAATTTTGTTCCATGTGTGTTCCACTCTTTGTTCCATAAATGACGCTTTGTTCCACTGTTCCACTCCCTAGTACATGGAACATGGAACAAAATGGAGAAGGAGTTATTTCAATCATTAAGAGCATTCCAAACCTTGCGCCTCTTTAAGTCTTCGATTGACAGTTCCAAGGCC
>NZ_JAVRBF010000214.1:0-795 GCF_032436805.1 Streptomyces sp. P17
GCTTCAAGCTGCACGTTTGGATTGCCTTCCTGACCGACAGGAATGAAATCTTCTACGGTCAAATCCTTGATGAATTCGCGATGCAGTCGCGCCATACCAGACAAGGCATTGCTATCCAGATCATGGCTGGTTCCAAAGATCGATACGAGCTTGGCAAACAGGTCACCTTGCTGTGCAGTCATGGCAAATGCAGTACGGTGCATAAGCTGCGAAGCATCAACACCACGAGCAGTAGCCATCTGCTGTTCGAGCATACGCTGCGGGATAGTCGTGACACCCTTGTTCAGACTTTCCGGCTGTGTGATGACATGCTCAATCAAAGCAGAGACTTTGTTGTCCAAGTCGGCCAGTCGATCATTTGAACCAAAGGAAACAGACTGGTAGCCGACCAGTGGATCAACAGGAATATAGCGATCCTCGGACTTGATGAGCACCTGTGTGTTGAACTGAAGGGTCGACAGAACATCATCACCAACACGTGGACCCTTCTTGTCACCCCAGAACATTGCCTTGATTGCTGCAAAGACTTCCTTGGCAATACGCAGAAGTGGATTACTGATTTTGCGGGTAGCAAGATCATCAGCCAACGTGCGGTTAGCAAGTCCCCATGCCATGAATTCGTTGACAGCCAGTGCACGATTGCCTGCCTGCAATGCCACTACAACAGTGTTGACAGCACTACGACGAGCATTCAGCAGGTTCTGGTTCATATGAGTTTCGTCATATACAAGCCATTCCTGCATCAAGCCTTCAATACGTTCAACAGCCTGTGCAGCGTATTCCGGCATAGATGCC
>NZ_JAVRBF010000888.1:0-268 GCF_032436805.1 Streptomyces sp. P17
GCCGTCTCGGTGAAGCGGTATTTACGGATCACGCACAAACGCCGCAAGAGAAAAAAATCAAAAAATAACAGAAAAGTTGTAACCACCTGAAAAGAAAAGAATCTTTTCAGAGGCGCGCAGAGGCGCAAACCCCAGCGCAAAAGCATCAGGCAGAATCAGCCGCGCCTTTGGGCCGATTCTGCACCTGAATCATGGCAGAATCACGACAGCGCCCGCTTTCTGACCGATGGGAATCGCACCCGAGTCGCCAAAAGCACCCCGATCAGCG
>NZ_JAVRBF010000889.1:0-268 GCF_032436805.1 Streptomyces sp. P17
GCCCACAGTCAGCACCGCATCGCCGTGCGCGAGCTCCGGCGGATCGAGGAAGAGGCCATAGAGATGGTTGTCGAACCCGCCGTGCCGGAACAGAACGGCGGTGACCGGAAGCCCGTTCTTGTCGCCGTCGCCCTGGAGCGCCTCCTCGCAGACACTGCCGGCCGCGAAAGTGCGCAGCGGATAGATACGCTGCGCCGGTCCCCAGGAAATGATCGAGCCGCGCGTTTCCATGCGCGGCGTGTCGGCCTGGTTGTCCACCGTCAGCCGG
>NZ_JAVRBF010000890.1:0-268 GCF_032436805.1 Streptomyces sp. P17
GGCACCTCCGCCTCGCTCCTGCGCGGCCCCGAGCAGCGCGTCGCGCTGGTCATCGGCAACGCGCATTACAAGAACGCGCCGGAGCTTTCCAACCCCGACAACGATGCGACCGCGATGGCGCAGTTCCTGAACAAGGCCGGCTTCGAGGTCACCTCGGCGATCGACCTGACGCAGAACGACATGATCCGCGTTGTGCAGGACTTCTCGTCCAAGGTTGCGGCCCGCGGCCCCAACTCGGTGGCGATGGTCTACTACGCCGGTCACGGCG
>NZ_JAVRBF010000891.1:0-268 GCF_032436805.1 Streptomyces sp. P17
TGACCAAGAAATATGAAGCTGACTTAAATGGCATGAGAGACGAGTTTCAGAAAAAAGCCGAAGCTTTCACCAAAGAAAAGGCTACCTTGGTGGAGAGTATTCGTCTACGTAAAGAGCAAGAACTCCAAGATATCCAAAATCGTATTACTTCATCTTATCAAGTGATGCAAGAAGACCTTCAGAAACAACAAGAGACTTTGTTGAGACCTATTCAAGTGAAGGTAACTGATGCTATCAAAAAAGTAGGTGATGCCAATGCCTGCACTTA
>NZ_JAVRBF010000892.1:0-268 GCF_032436805.1 Streptomyces sp. P17
GCGAAATCCGCGATCTTGAGTCCGCGCGCATCGCGGCGCAGGCTGCGCTGACCGGTCACCTCATTCTCGCAACGTTGCACACCAACGATGCGCCCAGCGCTGTCACCCGCCTGATCGACATGGGGCTCGAAGATTACCTTCTCACCGCGACCCTCAACGGCGTGGTCGCGCAACGCCTCGTGCGATCTCTATGTAAGACTTGCCGCCAAAGTTTCGAGCCGGATGCGCAGCTGATCGCGGGGCTCAATTTACTGCAGCTGAGTGGAGG
>NZ_JAVRBF010000893.1:0-268 GCF_032436805.1 Streptomyces sp. P17
TGATGGTCGCTTCGTCCTGATCCGTCTGGAACTTGAGGGCGTTTCGCAGCATTTGCCCGGCGACGTTCTGTACCTCGAGATTGCGCGTGGCGTTGCTCGTAATGCCGGCGAACCACGCTATTTGGCGTTCGACGCCGAGCAGACGAAGGCGATCGAGTTGCTGGCCGCGGCGAAGCAAGCGTCAGTCTCTTCTGAGCGCCGTCGCCTCTATGACGAAACCTCGGACGCCATCACTTCCGCCAAGCAGAATTTCGATAAGCTCGTCGCG
>NZ_JAVRBF010000894.1:0-268 GCF_032436805.1 Streptomyces sp. P17
GCTGGTTGGTCGCAAGCGAGCCGCGCGAAAATACTTCGCGGCGGAGGACTTTGTCTTCAATCCTGACAGCGGGAAGCTCACTTGCCCCGCCGACAAGGAGCTCTCCGTAAAAGACCGGACCTTCTATACCGCCAACGGCTATCACGGGACCGTCTACATGGCGAAGAAAACGGACTGCGGCGTCTGCGAACTCCGGTCCCAATGCCTGCGGAAGGCGGCCACGCCTGCGCGCACGGTGCTCAAGGTGGAGCGGCGAGATCCGCAAGAG
>NZ_JAVRBF010000895.1:0-268 GCF_032436805.1 Streptomyces sp. P17
GAAGATCACCGGCTTGTCGGGAGTGAAGATCGCATCGAACTCCCGGTCCGGGAGACCGTGCGGGTGCTGGTCCTCGGATTGCAGCCGGGTCAGGTCGACCACGTTCACCACCCGCACTCTCAGATCGGGGATGTGCTCGCGCAGCAGCGCCGCGGCGGCGAGGGTCTCGAGGGTGGGGACGTCGCCGGCGGCGGCGAGCACCACATCCGGCTCCGTGCCCTCGGTTTCCGTGCCCGCCCACGGCAGGATGCCCAGCCCGCGGGTGCAG
>NZ_JAVRBF010000896.1:0-268 GCF_032436805.1 Streptomyces sp. P17
CGCGCAGCGCCTTCGAACGGGCGAACCCGTCCGAACTCCTGTCGGTGGGGCGGGGGACGAGACCTCACACCCGCCGGCTCGCTCACGGGCGTGCCTATCCGAGGCTCAGTGCTCGTGCCCGCCCGCGTTCGACGCCGTGCGGCGCGTGCGCGGATCGACGACGTGCAGGTCGGTCTGCCGGGCGCGCTTGTCCTTTGGGGTCTTCGGATCGCGCTTCGGCTCGGCCAGCGGCTCGCCGGTCCACTCGTAGGCCAGCGTGCCCGGCGGG
>NZ_JAVRBF010000215.1:0-763 GCF_032436805.1 Streptomyces sp. P17
GTCGTGTGGCATTGCTCAGTCAACGTCGCCAAGCTCCCCAAGGCGCACGTCGAGCCGCAAACCGGTTCCGACGCGTCGAAGTTCGACCTCGTGAAGGAGGGCTGATCCATGGCTGAACTGTGGACTGACCTGATCGACCCTGCCGAGCTCACCGGCTATGTCCGTGAGGGCTTGTCGGCCATCGAGCGCCGCAAGGGCTCGCTCGCCCAGTTCCTCCCGAACCGGGAGGTGGACGACATCTCCGCCCGCTTCCACAAGGGCCAAAACGGTCTCGTGGATGAGGCGAAGTGGCGCGCATACGACGCTGAGCCCGAGATCGGCGACACCCCTCCCGAGGGCCGTGTCATCATTGAGTTGCCTGCTGTGTCTCGCAAGGAGGTTGTCAGCGAGTACGCCCAACTGCGGCACCGGAACGCCTCTGACGACTCGATCCGTAACGCAAGCTTCCGCGCTGCCGACCGGTGCGTACTGGCTATCGCTGATGCGGTGGAGCGGATGCGTGGCATTGTGCTCGCCACAGGCAAGGCGACCATCACACAGCCCAACTACAAGACCAGCGATGACTTCGGTCGAGACGCCGACCTGACCATCACCGCGAACAGCCTCTGGTCGACCGACACCACGGACGGACTGACCCAACTCGAGACGTGGATGGACCTGTACTCCACCCGCAACGGCACCGAACCCGGCGCGATCGTCATGCCGCGCCGCGTGTTCCGCGCCCTGTCCGGACTGAAGGTCATGCAGGGCCAGACCGCTGCTG
>NZ_JAVRBF010000897.1:0-268 GCF_032436805.1 Streptomyces sp. P17
GGGCGGCGCCACCGTTCGGGCACCGCTGGTGACGTCAACGCCGGTTGTCATGGAGGCGGGGCATAGCATGCCCCATGGCGGCGGGCGAGGGGATCGGTGCCTCAGGCGGGACGGAGATTCACGTACATATAGTCGTTCAAAGGTATGCGCCCGCATTGGTCGACGCTGGCCATGGCGATGCTGCTGATGGCGCTCACCGCCGGGACGACGACCGCTCTGGCCTCGCTGCTCGATCCGATTACAGCGATGTTCACCCGGAAGGATCCGC
>NZ_JAVRBF010000898.1:0-268 GCF_032436805.1 Streptomyces sp. P17
GACTCCGGGGGGTCTGCCCTCGGCCGGCTTGACGGATGATTCCGCCGATAATCTGACTCGGCGTCAAGCCATGACTACGAATCTGTTTAAGACCAAATACAACGAAGAGGGTGATGGTCTTCTCGTCAGGACTGGTAAATTTCTGGCCGCTGCCGGCGTCGACATGGTTGACATGGTTGGCTCGGTCGCTCCGGGAATCGAGCGTGGTGACCTCTGGAACTACGCGCGTTCGCAGGGTGCGCATGGACTCGCCGACTTCGCTGAGCGG
>NZ_JAVRBF010000899.1:0-268 GCF_032436805.1 Streptomyces sp. P17
TTTGATATTGTAAACGAAGTGGAAAGGCTTTATATAAAACACGCTGACGAAAATATAGAAGCATATAAAAAAGAACGTTCAATAGCTGAAAAACAATTAGAGCTACTCAATCGCACCCCCGATGATTTTAGAATAACAACAGAAACAGACCTTTTTGGAAACAAAAAAGAAACACACTACAATTTTACCGAAACAAAAAGGAAAGAACTTACCCTGCGCATTAAAAAATTAAGTTTAGAGATTGAAAAAGGCAGCGTCTACTCTCGGT
>NZ_JAVRBF010000072.1:0-38407 GCF_032436805.1 Streptomyces sp. P17
GCGGCCCATTCACGGCAGACGTCCGTGTCGCCGGTGAGCGCGGCGAACATGGCGAGGGCGGCCTGGAGATGGCAGGCCGCCATGGGCGAGGCCGTACGACCGAGCTGTGGCGGCCCATTCACGGCAGACGTCCGTGTCGCCGGTGAGCGCGGCGAACATGGCGAGGGCGGCCTGGAGATGGCAGGCGCCGTTGTCCTGGCCGGTGGCGTGGGCCTGCCACAGGGCGTCGGCCACGGCGGCCTCGCCGGCGCGGGGGCGGCCGGCCCACCGGACACCACCGCGATCCTCAGCGGCGCCACCAACGTCGAGGTCGGCTGCGTTTCGGGCACCGACATGAACAACGACTACGGCGTCTACGCACAGGTGCGCGACTTCATCGCCTGAGCCGAAAGGCCTCAGGGGCGCACAGCGGGGGTGCGCGGGGGCGGTCCGGGGGACAATCGGGGTATGGCCCGTCCTGCCCCGGAGGTCCCCATGCCGCTTCGGTCCGTCGGCACACGCAAGGTGCCGCGGGATGCCGTGCACCATCCGCTGTTCGCCCGCTACTACGCCCGCCTCAGTGTGAACGCCGAGACGAAGCTGGGCATCGGGGCCCTGCGCGACCGCATGCTCGCCGGTCTGTCCGGACGGGTCATCGAGATCGGCGCCGGCAACGGTCTGAACTTCGCCCACTATCCGGGCACCGTCTCGGAGGTCGTGGCGATCGAGCCGGAGCGGGTGCTGCGGCAGCTGGCCGTGGACGCGGCCATGCGCTCCGAGGTGCCGGTCGATGTGGTGCCCGGCGCGGCGGAGGCCCTGCCGGTCAAGAGCGAGGCGTTCGACGCGGCGGTGGTCTCACTGGTGCTGTGCAGCGTCCGCGATGTGCCGCGCGCGCTGTCGGAGATCCGGCGGGTGCTGCGGCCCGGCGGTGTCGTGCGGTTCCTGGAGCACGGCCGGGGCGGCGGACGCGTGATGACCTTCACGCAGCGGGCCCTGGACCGGACGGTGTGGCCCCTGGTGAGCGGCGGCTGCCATGTCGGCCGGGAGCCGGTCGCGTCCCTGCGCGACGCCGGGTTCGAACTCGGCCCCTACCGGCGGATCCTGATCCCGGAGAAGGGGCCGACGCTGCCGACGTCGTACTGCGTGCTGGGCACGGCGTGGCGGCCCGCGGTCAAGGACTGATCAGGCGGTCCAAGACTGATTGCGCGGCTGACGCGGTCAAGGCTGATTACGGTGGTCAAGGCTGATCACTCGCACCAACCCCGCAGCTCGTCCGCGATGTCCTGCACCGTGGCCTCGCCGCTCTTGACCAGCCGGGCCAGGTCGCGGACCTGCTCCGGTGAGGTGGCGACCTTCAGGCCGCCGGCGACCAGATAGGCGTACGCCACGGCGGAGGCGAACAGGGCGTTGGAGCGCTCCAACGCCGGGACGTGGATGAGCAGTTGGAGCAGCGCGGCGGCGCGGGCGTACGGGGTGTCGTAGACGGGGACGTCGAATATCCCGGCCTCGTGGCGGGCGACGGCGGCGATCAGCGCACCCCAGTCGGTGACCTGTGGGTCACCGGGGGTGTTCTGTTCGGCGAGCATCAGCAGCCAGGCGAGGTCGATCCTGAGATTGCTCAACGGATCAGCGACGGCCTTCGCGCTCGGCGCCGAACTCATCGGCGAACACGGACTCGTACTGCTTCATGAAGTCGGCGGCGGCCTCCACGAAGGTGTGGCCGACCTCGCCGGTGTCCTTGCGGACCAGTTCCTCGATGTAGCGGTTGACGCTCATCCCGCGCGCGAGGGCGCGTTCGCGGGCCGCGCGGGCGGTTCCCTCGTCCACGCGGACGTTCAGCTGAGTCTTCGCCATGTATCGAAGCTAGCGCCGAGACGCTAGCAGAAGCAAGGGGGTCATTCCTGGGGTGGAGACCGGCTCGGACCCCAGAAGGATGTCCGGTGTGCGCCCGGTCACACTACGCTCGGGGGCCTGACAAGGAAGTCGCGATGTCCAGGATCGAGGAGGCAGCCTTGTCCACCCCTGCTCCGGTGCACGACTCGGCCGACGGGATCGCGGCCCGGGCCCGCGGTCTGACCAAGGCGTACGGCTCCGGCGAGACGACGGTGCTGGCCCTGGACGCGGTGGACGTGGACATCGCGCGCGGCCGCTTCACCGCGGTCATGGGCCCCTCGGGATCCGGGAAGTCGACGCTGATGCACTGTCTCGCCGGGCTCGACAACGTCTCGGCCGGTCAGGTGTGGCTCGGCGACACCGAGATCACGGGCCTCAAGGAGCGCGAGCTGACGCGGCTGCGCCGGGACCGCATCGGGTTCATGTTCCAGTCCTTCAACCTCATCCCGACGCTGAACGCCGCCGAGAACATCACGCTGCCCATGGACATCGCCGGCAAGAAGCCCGACGAGAAGTGGCTGGACCAGGTCATCGACACACTCGGCCTGCGGGACCGCCTCAAGCACCGGCCCGCTCAGCTCTCCGGCGGCCAGCAGCAGCGCGTCGCCTGCGCCCGCGCCCTCGCCTCCCGGCCCGAGCTGATCTTCGCCGACGAGCCCACCGGGAACCTGGACTCGCGGGCCGGTCTTGAGGTGCTCGGCTTTCTGCGGGACGCCGTGGACCAGCTCGGCCAGACCGTCGTCATGGTCACCCACGACCCAGGCGCCGCCGCCCACTCCGACCTGGTGCTCTTCCTCGGGGACGGACGGATCGTCGATGAGATGGCCCGTCCCACCGCGGAGGCGGTGCTGGAGCGGATGCGCCTTTTCACTGGGGGAAACCCCCAGACCCCCGGCTTCGATGTGATCCGCGGCGCCGCCGACAGCGTCGTCGAGGAGGACTGACCCGGTGCTCAAGGCGACTCTGCGCAGCTTCCTCGCCCACAAGGGACGGCTGCTGCTCTCCGCCCTCGCGGTGATCCTTTCCGTCGCGTTCGTCGCGGGCAGCCTGATCTTCTCGGACACGGTCAGCCGTACCTTCGACCGTCTGTTCGCCTCGACCGCGGCCGATGTCACGGTCAGCCCGAAGGAGAACCTCGACGAGGCGCTGCCCTCCGGGTTCACGCCCACTTTGCCGGCCGCCCTGGTGGACCGCGCGGCCAAGGTCGAGGGCGCCGAGACCGTCCGTCTGGACGTCGACGTGGAGGGCATCACCGTCGCCGACGAGGACAACGAGTCCGTCGGGCCCACCACCGGCGCCCCCACCATCGGCACCAACTGGAACCCCACCGAGCGCAGTCCGGTCGAGCTGACCTCCGGTCACGCCCCCGAGGGCCCGGACCAGGTGCTGATCGACGCGGACACCGCCGACAACAAGGATGTGGGCATCGGTGACACGCTCAGCGTCATCGCCGCGCCCGGCTCGTTCAAGGTCGAGGTCGTCGGCGTCGTCACCTTCACCACCACCAACCCCGGTGCCGCGCTGATCTTCTTCGACACCCCGACCGCGCAGACCCGGCTGCTGGGCGACGCGGACGCCGCCACCAGCATCTCCGTCGACGCCGCGGAGGGCGTCAGCGACCCCCAGCTCAAGCAGCGGGTGGCCGCCGCGCTCGGCGCGGACACCTACGACTTCCGCACGGCCGACGAGCAGGCCGAGTCGGACGTCGAACAGCTCGGCGGATTCCTCGACATCATCAAGTACGTGATGCTCGGCTTCGCCGGGGTCGCCGTGCTGGTCGGGGTGTTCCTGATCGTCAACACCTTCTCGATGCTGATCGCCCAGCGCACCCGCGAGCTGGGCCTGCTGCGCGCGCTCGGCGCGGACCGTCGCCAGGTGCGGCGCTCGGTCCTCACCGAGGCCTTCCTGCTGGGCCTGGTCGGCGCCTCGCTGGGGCTGGCCACCGGCATCGGGCTTGCCATCGGGCTGATAGAGCTGATGGGCCTGCTGGGCATGAACATCCGCTCCGCGGACATGGTGATCGGCTGGGCGACACCGGTTTCGGCGTACGTCGTCGGCCTCGGCGTCACCTTCGTCGCGGCCTACCTCCCGGCCCGGCGCGCGGCGGCCGTCTCCCCGATGGCGGCGCTGGCGGACGCCGAGATCGCCGGGGTGGGCCGGCCGCTGCGGGTGCGCGCGGTGCTGGGCACGGTCGTCGGAGCGCTCGGCGCGGCGGCGCTCGTGGGATGCGCCACCGCCTCCCAGACCTCCTCGGCCGCCTCCCTGCTCGGCCTCGGCGTGCTTCTGACCCTGATCGCGACCGTCATCGCGGGACCGCTGCTGGTCCGGCCGGTGATCCGGGTCCTGGGCGGGGCGTTCCCCGCCCTGTTCGGCTCGATCGGCCGGATGAGCCAGCGCAACGCCCTGCGCAATCCACGCCGTACGGGGGCCACCGCGGCCGCGCTGATGGTGGGGCTCGCGCTGGTCGGCGGGATGTCCGTGGCGAGCGCGTCCATGACCAAGTCGTTCGACGAGCAGATCGACAAGACGCTGGGCGCCGACTTCGTCGTACAGAACACGAACTTCGTGCCCTTCCCGCGGGAGATCACCGAGAAGGTGCGCGACACCGAGGGCGTCGGTCTTCTCGTGCGCTCCCAGCTCGCGCCGATCGCGGCACGGCTCCCCGACGGCGACCGCGTCGAGACGACCGCCGCGGGCTACGAACCACCGCTCGACGAAGTCGCCAACATCACCTACGCGCAAGGCGATACGGCCGCCGCGCTGGCCGACGGGCGCATGGCCATGGACCGCGACTTCGCGCAGGACCACGGGGTGCGCGTCGGCAGCACGATCCCCATCGAGTTCCAGGGCGGGCGCACGGCCGAGCTGACGGTGGCGGCACTGACCGACCAGGACTCCGCCGACGGGTTCGGCACCCAGGGCGGAATGTACGTCGGCCTGGGCACGCTGGAGCGGTACGCACCGGGCGGCCAGGAGTCCGCGGTGTACGTCAACGCGGCCTCCGGCACAAGCGCCGACGACCTGCGCGCGAACCTGGAGAAGACGCTCGACCCGTATCCGCAGGTGCAGGTCCGGGACCTGGCCGACTACAAGCAGTTGGTGCGCGACCAGATCGCCGTTCTGCTGTACCTGGTGTACGCGCTGCTCGGTCTTGCGATCGTCATCGCGGTGCTCGGCGTGGTCAACACCCTCGCCCTGTCGGTCGTGGAACGGACCCGGGAGATCGGGCTGCTGCGGGCGATCGGCCTGTCCCGGGTCCAACTGCGCCGGATGATCCGGCTGGAGTCGGTGGTGATCGCGGTGTTCGGGGCCGTGCTGGGACTCGCGCTCGGCCTGGTGTGGGGCGTGTGCACCCAGCAGGTGCTGGCCCTGCAGGGCATGAACGCGCTGGCGATCCCCTGGGGCACGATCGTCGCGGTGGTGATCGGCTCGGCGGTGGTGGGCATCGTGGCGGCCCTGCTGCCCGCGCTGCGCGCCTCGCGCATGAACGTGCTGGCGGCCATCGCGCATGAATGACCCCGTCCGGATGCCGGAATTCAAGCCGGCCCTTCTGTCCCGCGTGATGTGATCACCGCATGACCGAACTGCGGATACGGCCAGCCGGGCCCCAGGATCTCGACACCGTGCTGGCCTTCTGGAAGACCGCCGCCGAGGGCACCAGCATCAGCGACGACCGGGACGGAGTGGAGCGCCTGGTCGTGCGCGACCCCGAGGCGCTGATCCTGGCCGAACGCGACGGTTACCTGGTCGGCACGGTGATCGCGGGCTTCGACGGCTGGCGCTGCCACCTCTACCGGCTCGCGGTGCACCCGGCCCGTCGTCGCCAGGGCATCGGCACGGCGCTGCTCGCGGCCGCCGAGGAGCGCTTCGTCGGACTCGGCGGCCGGCGCGGGGACGCCATGGTGCTCCAGCGCAACGAACGGGCGCAGCACGCGTGGCGCGCGGCGGGATACGCCCCCGAGGAGCACTGGCGGCGCTGGGTCAAGCCCCTCACCGACTGACCGCCTTTGCTCGTCCTTTACCCTTGGAGGACCCACTGTGTTCAAGGCCCTCGAATGAAAGGTGTGTGAGCGTCCGCCCATGGGCGAGCCTCCCAGTACGCGACATCGCGCGCTCCTTCCCACGCTGTCCGATCATGGGACGGAGGTGACCCGATGACCGAAGTGCTCCTGCTGCTGGTGGCGTTCCTGCTCTCGCTGACCTGTGGTGCCTTCGTCGCCGCCGAGTTCTCGCTCACCACCGTCGAGCGCGGCGAGCTCGAAGCGGCCGTGGAACGCGGCGAGCGGGGCGCCTCCGGGGCCTTGAAGGCCGCACGGAATCTGACGTTCCAGCTCTCCGGCGCACAGCTCGGCGTCACCGTCACCAACCTGGTGGTCGGCATGCTCGCGGAGCCGTCCATCGCGCGGCTGCTCGCGGGGCCGCTGGAGTCACTGGGTGTCCCGCGCTCCACGGCGAGTTCGATCGCCCTGGTGATCGGCACCGCGCTGTCCACGGTGGTCCTGATGGTCGTCGGCGAGCTGGTGCCGAAGAACTGGGCGATCTCCTCGCCGCTGGCCGTCGCCAAGCGGGTGGGCAATGCGCAGCGCTGGTTCAGCGCCGCCTTCCGCCCCTTCATCACCCACCTGAACAACTCCGCCAACCGGATCGTCCGCCGCTTCGGCGTGGACCCCGCCGAGGAGCTGGCCTCCGCGCGCGGGCCCCAGGAGCTGGCGGCGCTCGCCCGGCACTCCGCCAAGCAGGGCGCCCTGGAGGCGGACACCGCCGAACTCTTCGTGCGGACCCTGAACCTCGCGGACCTGACCGCGGAGAACGTGATGACGCCGCGTGTGCAGGTCATCGCCCTGGAGGCGTCGGCGACCTGTGAGGACGTCGCGAACGCCACGCGCGCGACCGGCCTGTCCCGGTTCCCCGTCTACCGCGGTGGCCTCGACTCGGTCGTGGGCACCGCGCACATCAAGGACGTCCTGGCCGTGCCCGCCGAGCTGCGGCGCCGGGTGCGGGTCGCCGAGCTGATGCGTGAACCGCTGCTCGTGCCGGAGACGCTCACCGTCGACCGGCTGCTGGACCGGCTCTCCGGCAAGCGCACCATGGCCGTCGTGATCGACGAGTACGGCGGTACCGCGGGCGTGGCCACGCTGGAGGACATCGTCGAGGAGGTCGTCGGCGAGGTGCGTGACGAGCACGACCCGCACGAGACGCCCGACCTGGCCCCCGCCGGCAGCGACGACTCCGGCCGGGCCCTGTTCTCGGCCGACGGCTCGGCCCGCGTCGACCAGCTCGCACGGGTGGGTCTACGGGCGCCCGAGGGGCCGTACGAGACGCTCGCCGGACTCGTGGCGACCGAGCTCGGCCGGATCCCCGAGGTCGGTGACCGGGTGCAGGTCGCCGGGTGGCGGCTGGACGTCACGGACGCCTCGGGGCACCGGGCGGCGCGGGTGCTGATGCACGCGCCGCTCGACGACGCCATGGACGGCCTCGACGACAAGGGGGAGACGCTGTGACCGCGATCCAGTTGCTGATCGGCCTGGCGACCCTCGTCGTCAACGCCTTCTTCGTCGGCGCCGAGTTCGCGCTGATCTCGGTGCGCCGCAGCCAGATCGAGCCGTACGCCGAGCAGGGCGACCGGCGTGCCAAGAGTGTGCTGTGGGGTCTGGAGCACGTGTCCGCGCTGATGGCCGCGGCCCAGCTCGGCATCACGCTGTGCACGCTGGTCCTGGGTGTGGTCGCGGAGCCGGCCATCGAGCATCTGCTGGAGCCGGTGTTCCACGCGCTGGGCGTGCCGGCGGGCGCGGGGCGCGCGGTGTCCTTCGTGATCGCGCTGTCCCTGGCGACGTATCTGCACATGCTGCTCGGCGAGATGGTGCCGAAGAACATCGCGCTGGCGGAGCCGGTGCGCAGCGCGCTGCTGCTCGGGCCGCCCCTGGTGACCGTGGCCCGCGGACTGCGCCCGGTGATCTTCACCATCAACGCCTTCGCGAACACCCTGCTGAAGCTGTTGCGCGTGGAGACCAAGGACGAGGTCACCGCGACCTTCTCGGACGCGGAGCTGGCGCGTCTGGTGCGGGACTCGGGCGAGGCCGGCCTGATCGACGACCGCGCCCGGGAGCGGCTGCACGACGCCCTGGAACTGGGCCGCCGACCTGTGCGGGACGTCGTGCTCCCGCTGGAACGCGTCGTCTACGCGCGCGTGGGCGTCACGCCGGAGGAGCTGGAGGGCCTGTCGGCCGAGTCCGGGTTCTCCCGGTTCCCGGTGGTGGACGAGGGCCGCCGGATCGTCGGCTATCTCCATGTGAAGGACGCGCTGGACGCCTCACCGCGGGATCTGCCGTTCCGGGTGCCGGACATGCGGCCCATCGCGCGCGTGCGGGAGAGCACACGGCTGGACGACGTGCTCACCGCGATGCGGGGCAGCCGTACGCATCTCGCGGCGGTGCTCGGGGACGACGGGCGGCTGTCGGGCCTGGTGACCATGGAGGACGTGCTGCGGGAGCTGTTCGGGCAGCGGGCCTGACAGGGGATCCCGGGGCGACCGACCGACGGGTATGCGCCTCGGGATACCATTTTCCCGCCATGCAGACGAACCCCGCACACACCAGCCTGGTCGCCGTCGGCGACTCCTTCACCGAAGGCATGTCGGACCTGCTCCCGGACGGTTCCTACCGGGGCTGGGCCGATCTCCTCGCCGCGCGGATGGCGGCCCGGTCGCCCGGCTTCCGGTACGCCAACCTCGCGGTGCGGGGCAAGCTGATCGGGCAGATCGTCGAGGAGCAGATCGAGGTCGCGGCGGCCATGGAGGCCGACGTGGTGACGCTGGTCGGCGGTCTGAACGACACCCTGCGGCCCAAGTGCGACATGGGCAGGGTGCGCGGGCTGCTGGAGGAGGCCGTGGAGCGCCTCGCGCCCTCCTGCAAGCAGCTGGTGCTGATGCGCAGCCCGGGTCGTCAGGGCCCGGTGCTGGAGCGGTTCCGGCCGCGTATGGAGGAGCTGTTCGTCTGCGTCGAGGACCTGGCCGAGCGGCACGGCGCACTCGTCGTCGACCTCTACGGCGCCCCGTCGCTCGGGGATCCGCGCCTGTGGGACGTGGACCGGCTGCACCTGTCCGCCGAGGGCCACCGCCGGGTCGCGGAGGCCGTGTGGCAGACGCTCGGCTACGAGCCGGAGGACCCGGAGTGGCGCACTCCGCCGCCCGCCCCGCTGCCGCCCGGCTGGGTCAGCCGACGGGTCACGGACGTCCGGTTCGCCCGGCAGCACCTGCTGCCGTGGATAGGCCGACGGCTGACCGGGCGCTCCTCCGGCGACGGCCTGCCGCCGAAGCGGCCCGAGCTGCTGCCGTACGAGGGTCCGGAAACCGTTTCGTAGGTTCCGCCAAACCACCCGGTGGCGCTGGCCTGCACAAACCGCCAGTAGAATCCGTACACGTGACTTCAGCGCCCGCCAAGCCCCGCATCCCGAACGTCCTCGCCGGACGCTACGCCTCCACCGAGCTCGCCACGCTCTGGTCCCCCGAGCAGAAGGTGAAGCTGGAGCGTCAGCTCTGGCTCGCCGTGCTGCGGGCCCAGAAGGACCTCGGGATCGAGGTGCCGGACCAGGCGCTCGCCGACTACGAGCGGGTCCTCGACACCGTCGACCTGGCCGCCATCGCCGAGCGCGAGAAGGTCACCCGGCACGATGTGAAGGCGCGGATCGAGGAGTTCAACGACCTCGCCGGGCACGAGCACGTGCACAAGGGCATGACCTCGCGCGACCTGACGGAGAACGTCGAGCAGCTCCAGATCCGGCTCTCGCTGGAGCTGATGCGCGACCGCACCGTGGCGGTCCTCGCGCGCCTCGGCAAGCTCGCGGGCGAGTACGGCGAGCTGGTCATGGCCGGCCGCTCGCACAACGTCGCCGCGCAGGCCACCACCCTCGGCAAGCGGTTCGCGACCGCCGCCGACGAACTGCTCGTGGCCTACGGCCGCGTCGAGGAGCTCCTCGGCCGCTACCCGCTGCGCGGGATCAAGGGCCCGGTCGGCACCGCGCAGGACATGCTGGACCTGCTCGGCGGGGACGCCGCCAAGCTCGCGGAGCTGGAGCAGCGCATCGCCGGGCACCTCGGCTTCTCGCAGGCCTTCACCTCGGTCGGCCAGGTCTACCCGCGCTCGCTCGACTACGAGGTCGTCACCGCGCTGGTGCAGCTGGCGGCGGCGCCGTCCTCGCTGGCCAAGACGATCCGCCTGATGGCCGGGCACGAGCTGGTCACCGAGGGCTTCAAGCCGGGCCAGGTCGGCTCGTCCGCGATGCCGCACAAGATGAACACCCGTTCCTGCGAGCGTGTCAACGGCCTGATGGTCATCCTGCGCGGGTACGCCTCGATGACCGGCGAGCTGGCGGGCGACCAGTGGAACGAGGGCGACGTGTCCTGCTCGGTGGTGCGCCGGGTCGCGCTGCCGGACGCCTTCTTCGCGCTGGACGGTCTGCTGGAGACGTTCCTGACCGTCCTCGACGAGTTCGGCGCCTTCCCGGCCGTCGTCGCCCGTGAGCTGGACCGCTACCTGCCGTTCCTCGCCACCACCAAGGTGCTGATGGGCGCGGTGCGCGCGGGCGTGGGCCGTGAGGTCGCGCACGAGGCGATCAAGGAGAACGCCGTCGCCTCCGCGCTCGCCATGCGTGAGCAGGGCGCCGAGCGCAACGAGCTGCTCGACAAGCTGGCCGCGGACGAGCGGATCCCGCTGGACCGTGCCGGGCTCGACGCGCTCATGGCCGACAAGCTGTCCTTCACGGGCGCCGCCGCCGACCAGGTGGCCGCCGTCGTGGGCCGTATCGAGGAGATCGTCAAGCAGCGTCCGGAGGCGGCCGGTTACACCCCCGGAGCCATCCTCTGACGCGCTTCACTGCCGCGGAGCTGGAGGCCGCTCGCGACCGTCTCGTACCGGACGTCGTCGCGGACGGCCTCCGCGTGCTGTTCTGCGGCATCAACCCCGGGCTGATGACGGCCGCCACGGGCCACCACTTCGCCCGTCCGGGCAACCGCTTCTGGCCGGTGCTGCACCTGTCCGGTTTCACTCCGAGGCTGCTGAAGCCGTCGGAGCAGGGGGAGTTGCTGTCATACGGGCTCGGCATCACCAATGTGGTGGCGCGGGCGACGGCTCGCGCGGACGAGCTGGGTGCCGAGGAGTACCGGGAGGGCGGGCGGCTGCTGGCAGCGAAGGTCGGCAGGCTGCGGCCGGGCTGGCTGGCGGTGGTGGGGGTGACCGCCTACCGCGCGGCCTTCGACGACCGCAAGGCCCAGGTGGGACCGCAGGAGCGGACGATCGGGGACACCCGGGTGTGGGTGCTGCCCAACCCGAGCGGGCTGAACGCGCATTGGACGGCTCGGACGATGGCGGAGGAGTTCGCGCGGCTGCGGGTCACGGCGGATCCGTCGTCGTGACCACGACGTACACCTGGGGCAGTTCCTCGCTGTCCCCGTCGATGACCGTCATGGTGACCCAGCGTCCGGACGCTTCCCACGTGAGCAGTTCGGTCGCCCAGTCGCTGAGCCACGCCCACGGCTCGGGTATTCGCTCACCACGTGCGCCGCGCTCGACGAGCGTGGTGGGGCCCCACCGCGACGGCTCTCCCCACCGTTCGGTCAACCGCTCGGCCAGGGCCGCCTCGTAGGCGTAGCAGTCCTCCGCGCTCTGCCATGGGCGCAGCCCTAAGACGGCTTGGCGGTAGCCGTCTTCGCCGGGCTCCGCGTCGGGAATCACCCGGGTGCGGAGCCCGTCGATCAGGGCGAGGTCCTTCGCGATGTCCATGTGATCCAGTAAACCGGTCGCCACTGACATTTGGCGGGGCGTCAGTCGACGATCGGTCAGGCATCCCGCCGTCGGACACTCCACGCCCCCGCCACGAGGGCCGCCGCCGTCCACAGCGCGGTCACCGCGAGCCCCGACCACGGACCGAGCGTGCCGTCGTACGTCTCGTACAGGACCACCTGACCCGCCTTGTCGGGCAGGAAGCCGGTGGCGCCGCCGGCCGCGTCGCCGATGACGAAGGAGACGACGAGCACGAACGGGATCAGCAGCGAGAGCGTGGCCACGGCGCTGCGCAGCAGGGCCGTGAGTCCGGCCGCGAACAGCGCCATCAGCGTGAGGTAGAGCACGGATCCCAGGACGCCGCGTATCTGTTCGCCCGTGCTGAGGCCGTTCGCCGCGTCACCGAGTCCGGCGCGTCCCACCGCGAAGGCGGCGAGGGTGGTGGCCAGTCCCACGATCAGGGCGGGTACGGCGATCGCCGTCACCTTGACCGCGAACCACTGTCCGCGCCGCGGAACCGCGGACAGCGACAGCCTGAGGGCGCCCCCGTGGTACTCGGCCGAGACGGCCATCGCGCCGAAGCTGATCGCCACGATCTGGCCGGGCAGGACTCCGGACAGCGCCGTGAAGAGCGGGTCGAGGTCCGGCTCCGCGGTCTCGGCTCCGGCCAGGGCCGAGAACGCCGTCGTCGCGGCGAACAGCGCCAGAAGCGTCCCGGTCAGGGAGCGCAGAGTCCGGATCTTCAGCCACTCGGCGTGGAGGGCGGGTGCGAACGCCATGTCAGGCCTCCTTCGGGGATGCGGTGAACTCGGCTTCGTCCGACGTCAGATACAGATAGGCCTGCTCCAACGTGCCCTCTTGCGCGGCCAGTTCGAGGAGGGGGACGCCCGCGGCGGAGACGATCCGGCCGATCTCGTCCACCCGCGCGTGGCGCACCGTCCAGTGCCCGTCCGTGTGCTCGGCGGCGTCGTGGCCGTGCGGGGCGAGGGCGGCCTTGAGGGCGGTGGGATCCGTGGTGCGGATCCGCACGCTCGGCTCCACGCGCGCGTGGATGAACTCCCGCAGCGGGGTGTCGGCCAGAAGTCGCCCTCGGCCGAGGACGACGAGGTGGTCGGCGAAGGCGGCGGTCTCGTTCATGAGATGACTGGAGACCAGGACGGTGCGCCCTTCCTGGGCGAGCCGGCGCAGCAACCGGCGGATCCAGATGATGCCTTCGGGGTCCAGGCCGTTGGACGGCTCGTCCAGCATGATCACCTCGGGGTCGCCCAGCAGGGCGGCGGCGATCCCGAGGCGCTGGCGCATACCCAGGGAGTACGTCTTCACCCGGCGGCCCGCGACCGAGGCGAGCCCCGTCTCCTCCAGCGCCTCCTCGACCCGGGCGCGCGGGATGCGGTTGGTGGCGGCGAGGGTGCGCAGGTGGTCGCGGCCGGTGCGGGAGCCGTGCGCGGCCTGCGGGTCGAGCAAGGCGCCCACCTGGCGCAGGGGTGCGTGGAGGCCGGCGTAGGGGCGGCCGCCGACCGTGGCGGTGCCGGAGGTCGGCCGGTCGAGGCCGAGGACGAGCCGCATGGTGGTGGACTTCCCGGCGCCGTTCGGGCCGAGGAAGCCGGTGACACGGCCGGGGAGCACGCTGAAGGTGAGGTGGTCCACGGCTCGGCGGGTGCCGTATTCCTTGGTGAGGGCTTGCACTTCGATGCTGGTCATGGCATGCAGCGTGGCTCTTCGCGGGGCGCCGGGGCCTCCCCCGCGCGTGGAGGTCCCCTCCCCCGTGCGGGGGAAGTCCGTTGTCAGTGGCGGCTGGCACGATGGCGAAATGGTCCGCTTCCTGCGCCCGCTGCTCCGGGGGACGACGTACACACGCCTGCTGCATCTGTGGGTGCCGATGCTGATCGTCAGCGTGTGGATGTTCATCGACCCGTCGACTCCCTGGGTGCCGGCGCTGGTGCTGCTCCCGGTCGGTCTGATCCCGGCGGTCCGCAGGGGTGAGGGCGTGCAGGCGCGGCTGCTGCTGATGCCGGGCGACGAAGAGTCGGTCATCTCCGTGAAGCCGTCGACGAACTGGCGGGACCGGCTGCGCACCGTGCTGTGGCTTCAGGCGCGCATGGTGCTGGGTGCGGTGGCGATGTTCGCCACCATCTGGCTGCCCATCCTCGTGTTCGAGCTGGTGCAGGTCGCGATCGGCGGGCATCCCGGCGACACCCCGGTGCTGCGGGATGTGCAACCGCACTGGATGTACGCCCTGTTGGCGCCGCTCCCGCTCGTCGTGCTGTACGGCGTCGTGGTCGGCCTCGGGGAACTGGTCACCGCCGTCGCCCGGCGGCTGCTCGGCCCGTCGGCCGCCGAGCGGCTCGCCGCCTTGGAGGAGCGCACCGAGCAACTGCTGGAGCGCCACCGCATCGCCCGTGAGCTGCACGACTCCATCGGTCACGCCCTGACCGTCGCCGTCGGCCAGGCGGGCGCCGCGCGGGCGGCGGGCGATCCGGCGTTCACCGACCGGGCCCTGGAGGCCATCGAGGAGACCGGCCGGGCCGCGCTGGAGGATCTGGAGCGCGTACTGGGCATCCTCCGGGAGTCGGACCGGCCCGCGAGCAGCAGGCCCACCCTGGTGGACGCCGGCCGGCTGCTGGAGTGCGCCCGCGCCACCGGGGCGAAGGTCGACGCGGAGATCACCGGTCCGCTGGACACCGTGCCCGGACCGGTCTCGCGCGAGGGGTACCGCATCCTCCAGGAGTCGCTGACCAATGTGCTGCGGCACGCGGGACCCGTGCCCGCCGGGATACGCGTCGACGTCACGGACCGCGCCCTCGTTCTGGAGGTGCGCAATCCGCTGACGGCCGAGATACCCGGACCCGGCCGGGGCGGTGGGCTGCGGGGCATACGTGAGCGGGCCGCCCTGCTCGGCGGGCGGACGCGGACCGGCCCCGCCGACGGTGACTGGCAGGTGCACGTCGAGCTGCCGTTGCGCTGATCTACGCTGGCCGGATGCCGGTCACCGTTCTCCTCGTCGACGACGAACCCCTCGTACGCGCGGGCCTGCGGGCCGTTCTGGACGCGCAGCCGGACATCGAGGTCGTCGGGGAGGCCGCCGACGGGGCGGCGGTGATCCCACTGGTACGCAGTCTGCGGCCGGACGTGGTCGCGATGGACGTACGGATGCCGCTGCTGGACGGGATCGAGGCCACGCGCGCGGTGCTGCGGACGGTCGACGAACCGCCGAAGATCCTCGTGGTGACGACGTTCGAGAACGACGAGTACGTCTACGAGGCGCTGCGGGCCGGGGCCGACGGGTTTCTGCTGAAGCGGGCCCGGCCCGCCGAGATCGTGCACGCGGTGCGGCTGGTGGCGGAGGGCGAGTCGCTGCTGTTCCCCGCGTCGGTGCGGCAGCTCGCCGCCGAGCACGGCGAGGACGGTGGCAACCCCGCCGCGCGTGCCGCGCTGGAGCGGGCCCGGCTGACCGAGCGGGAGGCGGAGGTGCTGCGGCTGATGACGCGCGGGCTGTCCAACGCGGAGATCGCGGCCCGGATGGTGGTCGGCACGGAGACGGTGAAGTCGCATGTGAGCGCCGTACTGGCGAAGCTGGGGGCCCGGGACCGTACGCAGGCGGTGATCGCGGCGTACGAGTCGGGGTTCGTGGCGCCGGGGTAGAGCGCCTGCCCGGCGCGGCTTGGACGGACCGGTCGGTAGGCCGCCGGTCGCCCGGCACTCGCCGGGGTCCGCCGGGCCGAGTACGATCCGGCCAACACGCGCACGAGCTGGGAGGACGGACGGTGGGGCGGCTGACCGGCGGGGATCCCTCGCTGTTGCGAAGGATCAACTCCGCGGTGGTGCTGCACGCGCTGCGTGCCACGGACTGCGCGACGCTGACCGAGATCACCCGGGTGACCGGACTGTCCCGGCCGACCGTCGAAGGTGTCGTCGAGGACCTCATCGCGGCGGGCTACGTCGTCGAGAAGGCCGCCGACGAGGGCGTCGCGAGGCGCCAGGGGCGGCCGGCCCGGCGGTACCGGTTCCGGGCCGAGGCCGGCCATCTGCTGGGCCTGGACATCGGGCCGCACCGGGTCGCCGCGCTCCTGTCCGACCTCGACGGCCGGGCGCTCGGTTCCATTGCCAAGGACGTCGAGGAGACGGCCACCGCCGACGAGCGGCTGGAGAAGCTGCGCATGGCGGTCGCCGAGCTGCTGCGCCGGGCGGGGGTGGCGCGCGGCTCGCTGCGGGCCGTGGGAGCGGCGACGCCCGGGATCGTCGAGGCGGACGGCACGGTACGGCTGAGCACGGCCCTGCCGCAGTGGTCGGGGCTGCCGCTGGGCGAACGGCTGAGCCGGTCCTTCAAGTGCCCGGTGCTGGTCGAGAACGACGCCAACGCCGCCGCGGTCGCCGAGCACTGGAAGGGTGCCGCGACCGAGTCCGACGACATCGTGTTCGTGCTGGCGGGGCTCAGCCCGGGCGCCGGTTCACTCATCGGCGGGCGGCTGCACCGGGGCTACGGCGGGGCGGCCGGAGAGATCGGCGCGCTGCATCTGCTGGGCCGTGAGGTGACCCCGGAGACCCTGCTGTCCACCACGGACGAGCCGCTGCACCCGCTCGACGAGCAGGCGGTCGCGGAGGTGTTCGCCAAGGCGCGCGAGGGCGATCTGCGGGCCCGCGCTGCCGTGGAGCGGTTCATCCAGCGGCTCGTCCACGACGTGGCAGCCCTGGTGCTGGCCCTCGACCCGGAACTGGTCGTCGTGGGCGGCTGGGCGGCCGGTCTGGACGGTGTACTGGAGCCGCTGCGCCGGGAGTTGGCGCGCTACTGTCTGCGGCCGCCGAAGGTCACGCTGTCCCTCCTCGGCGAGGCGGCCGTCGCGACGGGGGCGCTGCGGCTGGCGCTGGACCATGTGGAGGAGCAGTTGTTCGCGGTGGAAGGGACGGTCACGGCCCGCCGTTGACCGTCGCCCCGCGCCCCGCGCCCCGCGCCCCGCGCCCCGCGCCCCGCGCCCCGCGCCCCGCGCCCCGGAAGAGTTTCCGGGGCGCTCGGGCCGCGAGGGCCGCTGGGCTCAGGACGCCTGGCGTTCGGGGCCCTCGTGGATCTCCACGCCGCCGGAGTCACCGAAGGTGAGCCGGCAGGTGTCCGCACGGTAGGTGGCGACCGAGAGGGCCGCGGTGCGTCCCTCGGCGACGTAGCGCGTGGTGACGACGAGGACGGGCGCCCCGGGGAGCCGGTCCAGTTGCTTGGCGTCGTCCGCGCGGGCCGAACCGAGTTCGACGGCGCGCTCCTGGCCGTCCAGCTCCAGCCGCTGAAGCTCGCGCAGTACGGCACGCGCGCGTGCCGCCCCGGCGGGAGCGTCGATGGCGGACAGGTCGGGCACCGAGGTCTCGGGCACGTAGAGCAGCTCCGCGGCGACGGGCTGGCCGTGCGACACACGCGAGCGGCGCACCACGTGCACGGGCACGTCGGAGCCGGTCTCCAGGACCGCGGCCACGCTCGCCGGCGGGACCTCCAGGGTGCTGTCGGCGGGCTGCCAGTCGTCTCCGGCCGCCCCCGGCCACACATGCTGCTCGGTGCCGACCGCGACCCCCACGCGCGGCGGCGCCACCGTCGTACCGACACCGCGGCGACGCTGCAGCCGGCCCTCCAGTTCGAGCTGTTCCAGAGCCTGGCGGAGCGTGGCGCGGGCCACGCCGAAGCGGGCGGCGAGATCGCGTTCGTTGGGCAGGATCTCGCCCACGGCGAACTCGGAGTCCAGCGCCTCGCTGAGCACGGTCTTGAGATGCCAGTACTTCGGTTCCGGCACCGGTTCCAGTTGCGTGGTCCCCACCCTGTCCTCCGCAATCGCCGTGTTCCGGCGGCGTTTTAGCGCCCTTGTTTATTAAAGGTTGTTGCACTTCTCTGCGACCATAGGGCGGCCCCCACCCTTGGTCAAGACCAATCCTCGATCACTTGTGCGCGGCACGCCGGGGGCGCCGCAGAGCGTTCATGGGGCGTTCGCACAGGGCCGTTCTCATGACACGACGGCAAAGCCCCCGTCGCGTAACGGGGGCTGGGGGCGCCTAGTCGAGGTCCAGGGAACGCAGCTTGTCGGGGTTGCGGATGACGTAGATCGACTGGATGTGACCGTCCAGGATCTCCAACTGGAAGACACTGTCGGGCCTGCCGTCGGCCGTCGCCAGCACGGCGGGACCGCCGTTGACCTCCAGGAAGCGGAACGACACCTCGGGTACGCCTTTGTCCGCGGCGCCGACGAGGAAACGGCCCACCTTCTCGGCGCTCTCCAGGATCCGCAGGGGCGCCCTGGACTTGCCGCCGCTGTCGCCGACCAGGCGCGCGTCCGGGGCGAGCAGCGACATCAGCCCCTCCAGGTCGCCCTCGGACGCGGCGGCGAGGAAACGCTCGGTCAGGTCGCGGCGCTCGACGGGGTCGACGTCGTAGCGGGGCCTGCGCTCGTCGACGTGCCTGCGGGCCCGTCCGGCCAGCTGGCGGACCGCGGGTTCGCCCCGGTCGAGCATCGTGGCGATGTCGGCGTAGGGGTAGCCGAAGGCCTCCCTGAGCACGAACACCGCCCGCTCCAGCGGCGACAGCGACTCCAGGACCACAAGGACGGCGAGAGAGACGGTGTCGGCGAGCACGGCCCGTTCGGCGGTGTCCGGAACGGTGTCGCCGAAATCGGTGACGTACGGCTCCGGCAGCCAGGGGCCGACGTAGGCCTCGTTGCGGGCCTTGACCTGGCGCAGCCGGTCGATGGCGAGGCGGGTCGTGACGCGCACAAGGAAGCCGCGCGCATCGCGCACCTCGGCGTGGTCCGCGCCCGTCCAGCGCAGCCAGGCCTCCTGGACGACGTCCTCCGCGTCGGCGACGCGTCCGAGCATGCGGTACGCGACTTCCAGGAGGACGGGGCGGTGCTCTTCGAAGACGTCGGTCACGGTGTCGGTGCTCACGGCACCATCCCAGCCGACGTGCCCGGTCGTGTCCAGGCGAGGCGTCGCAGACGCAAAGAGCAGCGCTCGAATCGCGCCGAGTTGCGGCCGTTCGAGTGCGCGGCCGGGGTCTTGGGCGCCCATCCGGTCTACCCGCCGGTAGCAATTGCTGACAAGCTGTCTACGACGTCAGCCGAGTTCCAGACGAGGAGCACCTATGTCCGCCACCGTCTCCTTCGAGGTCCCCTCCCCACGGGGCCCGCGGTCCGTGACCCTCTCCTACGCGCGCGTGGGCCGCGGCGAACCGCTGCTCCTGCTGCACGGCATAGGTCACCACCGGCAGGCCTGGGACCCGGTGCTGGACATCCTCGCGACCGAGCGTGAGGTGATCGCCGTCGACCTGCCCGGGTTCGGTGCGTCCCCGGCGCTGCCCGAGGGGCTCCCGCACGACCTGCCCACGATGACCGCCGCGCTCGGCGCCCTGTGCGAGGCGCTGGAGATCGACCGGCCGCATGTCGCGGGCAACTCGCTGGGCGGACTGCTCGCCCTGGAGCTGGGCCGCGAGAAGCTCGTACGGTCCGTCACCGCCCTGTCCCCCGCAGGGTTCTGGACGCAGGCGGAACGCCGCTACGCCTTCACTCTCCTGCTCTCCATGCGGAGGATCGCCCAGAGCATGCCGTTGCCGCTGGTGCGGCAGCTGTCCCGTACGGCGGCCGGCCGCACCGCCCTCACGAGCACCATCTACGCCCGCCCCGGCCGCCGTTCACCCGAGGCCGTGGTCGCCGAGACGCTGGCCCTCGCGAACGCGACGGGCTTCGCCGAGACCCTCCGCGCCGGGAACACCGTCCAGTTCACCGACGACATCCCCGGCCTCCCGGTCACCGTGGCGTGGGGCAGCAAGGACCGGGTGCTGATCCGCCGCCAAGGGGTCCGCGCCAAGCAGATCATTCCCCGGGCCCGGCTGATCCGGCTGCCCGGCTGCGGTCATGTCCCGATGAACGACGACCCCGCCCTCGTCGCGCGCGTCGTCCTCGACGGCAGCCGCTGAGAGGGCAGTTGCTGAGACGGCGGCACCTGACACGGCGGCCGCCGACCCGCGCCGGGCCAACGCGCCGGATCCCAGGGCGACTCCGGCGCCGACCAGGGCGCTGCCCGCGGCCTGCGCGGCGCCGTAGGAACCCGTTCCGACCAAGGGTGCCGTGCAGGCCGCGGCGACCGGGATGAGGCCGGAGAACAGCGTGGCGCGCTCCGCCCCGATCCGCTGCATGCCCATGTACCAGCACACGAAGCCGATCACGGTGACGATGACCGCCTGCCACAGCAGCGCGGCCGTCTCGGTGGCGTCCGGCCGCCGCAGCCACCCGGCGCCGTCGGCGAGCAGCCCGGCCACCGCGGACTCGACGGCGGCGACACCGCACACCGTGGCGGACAGCAGCCGCGGGCCCAAGGGGCGCAGCACGGGCACGGCGAGGACGGCGAACCCCACCTCGCCGACCAGCGCACACACCGAGAAGGCGATGCCCGCCCCGTCCGTGCGGCCCCAGCCCTGGACGGTCAGGGCGCCGAGGGCGACGAGCGAGGCCCCGTACAGCACGACCCGTTGCGGACGGCGGCCGTCCAGGAGCGGGACGAGGACGGCCACGACCACCGGGGCGCAGCCCACCAGTACGCCCGGGACGGCCGGTTCCGCGCTGCGCTCCGCGGCGATGACGGCCAGGTTGAAGCCGACCATGCCGACGGCCGCGAGCAGCGCGAGGCGCACCCATTGGCGGGCGGTGAGCGCCCGGAGCCTGGTCGTGGCGCCCCGGCCCGCGAGCGGGACGAGCAGCAGACAGGCCAGGCCGTAGCGCAGGAACTGGCCGCCCGCGTACGGGTAGGCGCCGAGGACGCTGTTGGCGGTGAAGGACCCTCCGACGAGGACACAGGCGAGCGCGGCGAGCAGAGCCCCGCGCGTGGTGGTGGCGTTCATGGGAGCGACGCTAGGAAGCGAGGCGGTCCGGATTAAGGTCCACTTTCATGACCGTGTCGCAGACCAATCCGGATGGACATCAGAGCGCGGGCGAAGGTTCCGCCGCGTGGGAACTGTTGCTGCCCGCCGCCTCCGCGCCGGCACGCGCGCGTGGGCGGGCGTTGCAGGCCGCTCTGCGGGAGGCCGTACGGTCCGGGCGGCTCGCTCCGGGGACGCGGCTGCCGTCGAGCCGGGACCTCGCCGCCGACCTCGGTGTGTCGCGCGGGCTGATCACCGAGGCGTACGAGCAGCTCACGGCGGAGGGCTATCTGCGCAGCGGCCGGGGTGCGGGCACCTGGGTGGGCGGTGCCGTACGGTCGGCCCGGCCACGCGCGCGTGACCTCGCGCCGCGTTCCCCGGGCGCCCGTGCCGACTTCGTTCCCGGCACGCCGGATCTGTCGCTGTTCCCGCGCGCCGCCTGGGCCGCGGCACAGCGCGGCGTACTGGCCGAACTCCCGCACCAGGACCTCGGTTACCCCGATCCGCGCGGTCTGCCCCGGCTCCGTACGGCGCTGGCCGAGCTGCTGGCCCGGCGCCGGGGCGTGGTCGCTGACCCGGAGCGGCTCGTGGTCGTCTCCGGAGTGGCGCAGGCGACGACGCTGCTCGGTTTCGCGCTGCACGCGCGCGGGATGCGCACGGTCGGCGTCGAGGACCCCGGCAGCCCTCAGCACAACGCGCTGTACGCCGGCGCGGGCGTCACCACCGTGCCGCTGCCCCTGGACGACGAGGGGCTCGCCCTCGACCCGCTGCGGACCTCGGACGCACGGGCCGTCGTGACGACCCCGGCCCACCAGTACCCGACCGGGATCGCGTACTCCGCGCGGCGCCGCGCGGACCTGCTGGACTGGGCGCGGTCCGTGGACGGATTCGTCCTGGAGGACGACTACGACGGCGACTTCCGCTACGACCGCGCTCCCGTGGGCGCCCTCCAGGGCCTGGACCCGGAGCGCGTGGCCTACGCCGGCTCGGTCAGCAAGTCGCTCGCGCCGGGGCTGCGGCTCGGCTGGCTGCTCGTCCCGGAGGCGCTGGCCGACGAGGTCGTCGAGCGCAAGCGGACGATGGATCTCGGCCATCCCACCCTCGACCAGGCACTGTTCGCCCGGTTCGTGGAGCACGGCGACTACGACCGGCAGTTGCGCCGCTGCCAGCGCGCGTACCGGGAGCGGCGCGACGCCCTGGTCGCCGCGCTGGAGGAGTACTTCCCGGGCTCCCGGGTGTCGGGCATCGCCGCCGGTCTCCATGCCATCGCCGTACTGCCGAAACGGTTCGGGCCCGAGGAGGACTTCCGGGCGCGCACCGCCGCGGCCGGGGTGGCGGTGCGGCTGCTGGCGGACTGCACGCACGCGTGTGCCGGGCACGACGACGTACGGCTGGTGCTCGGGTACGCCCATCTGTCCCCGGCCCGGATCCGGGAGGGCGTGCGGCTCATGGCCGAGGCGGTGTGACCGGAGCCGGGATCCGAGGGCGGCCCGCGCCTCCGGGGGCCATCGGTTTCCTTGCCCCGGCGGTCAGTTGTTCACTTGAGGTTTCCGTGTGCGCTGCGGCGCACCAGTAGTTGTGGCACTGCACACTGGCCGGATCCCGTCCTGGAGGCCCACCCATGTCACACCGTCCGCTCCCCGGCCGCCGCAGCGTTCTGCGCGGCTCGCTCGCCGCCTCCGCGGCCCTGACCCTGCCCACCGCGCTCGGCGCGGCACCCGCGTTCGCCCTGTCCGGGCGGCCCAAGGCGGGCTGGGGCGTCCAGACGGGCGACGTGACGACCGACTCGGGTCTGGTGTGGGTGCGCTCCGACCGGCCCGCCCGGATGATCGTCGAGACGTCCGCCACCGAGTCCTTCCGCAACCCGCGCAGATGGCTCGGACCGCTGCTCGGCGCCGACACCGACTTCACCGGTACGACCCGGCTGCGCGGGCTGCCCTCGGGCGAGCAGATCCACTACCGCGTCCTGCTCGCCGATCCCGACGACCCGCGCCGCACGGGCGAGCCGGTGACCGGCACCTTCCGCACCGCGTCCGTCAAGCGGCGGGACGGCGTCCGGTTCGTCTGGTCCGGCGACCTCGCCGGGCAGGGCTGGGGCATCAACCCCGACCTCGGCGGCTACCGCATCTACGACACGATGGCCGGCCTCGACCCGGACTTCTTCATCTGCAGCGGTGACAACATCTACGCCGACGGCCCGATCAGCGGGTCCGTGACCCTGCCCGACGGCCGGACCTGGCGGAACATCACCACCGAGGAGAAGTCGAAGGTCGCCGAGACGCTCGCGGAGTTCCGCGGCAACTTCCGCTACAACCTCCTCGACGAGAACCTGCGCGCCTTCAACGCCCAGGTCCCCTCCATCATCCAGTGGGACGACCACGAGGTCACCAACAACTGGTATCCGGGCGAGATCCTCGGCGACGCCCGGTACACCGAGAAGAACGTCGACGTGCTCGCCGCCCGCGCCCGTCAGGCGTTCTCGGAGTACTACCCGATCTCCACGCTGCGCCGCCCCGACGGCCGCGTCTACCGGACGCAGCACTACGGCCCGCTGCTGGACGTGTTCGTGCTGGACATGCGCACCTACCGCAACGCCAACTCCCCCGACAACCAGACCGCCGACCCGGTGGGGATCCTCGGCCGGGAGCAGCTGGAGTGGCTCAAGCGCGAGCTGTCCCGCTCGCGGGCGGTGTGGAAGGTCATCGCGTCCGACATGCCGATCGGCCTGGTCGTGCCGGACACCGGCGACGGCAAGCCGAACATCGAGGCGGTCGCGCAGGGCGACCCGGGCGCCCCGCTCGGACGTGAGCTCCAGATCGCCGAGCTGCTGCGGTTCATCAAGCACCGGCGCATCACCGGCACGGTGTGGCTGACCGCCGACGTCCACTACACCTCGGCCCAGCACTACCAGCCCTCGCGGGCCGCGTTCACCGACTTCGAGCCGTTCTGGGAGTTCGTCTCGGGTCCGCTGAACGCCGGCGGTTTCCCGGCCAACGCGCTCGACAACACCTTCGGCCCGGAGCGGGTCTTCCTGAAGGCCCCGACCGTCGCCAACGTCTCCCCCGCCGAGGGCTACCAGTTCTTCGGGGAGGTCGACATCGACGGCGACAGCGGCGAGCTGACGGTACGGCTGCGCGAGCAGGACGGCGCCGTGCTGTTCACGCAGGTGCTGCAGCCGGGGCGGGTCGGCCAGTAACCTTCACAGGTGTCGCGCTCCGGCGTCATCCCCCGGCGCGCGGCACCTTCAACTCGGCCTCTCCGACGGCGTTTTCGCAGGTCGGAGGCGATTGTCGGTGCTCGCGTCTACGGTTTTTCCATGACGCGATCACTGCAAGCAGTGGCCTATCGCCGCCCCTCCGCGCTGGACTCCACCGCGGACGGGCGGCGGCTGGGGCTGGAGACCTCACGGGGTGCGAGGCCCACGGGCACGGCCGACCATCCCCGTTTCTTCGCCGGGTTCCTGACGGCGCCTCAGGCAGCCTCCGCCGGACTGCTGGCGGTGGCCGACGTGGCGGCCGCGCGGTACTACCAGCGGCAGCTGCGCGCCTCGCTGGATCCGGTGGTGACCGGCAACGGCGACCGGCTGCGCTTCGAGTCGTTCTCCGGCTGCGGCGGGGTGTACGCCCGCCTGGACGTGCTGACGGCGGGCCTCGACGGCGACGAGGTGGGCCACGGCACGACGCACGTCGACGTCAACAACCCGCTGCGCGAGGCCCTTTCGAGAATCGGCACGGACGATCCGCTGCACCTGCGCGTCGGACCCGACGAACTGGCGGTGACCACGCTCGACGGCCCGGTGGTGGAGAAGAAGGTGCCGCTCCCGGACCGCTGGTTGCGCGGCTTCGCGGAGTCCCGGGTGATCGCGGCCGGCTTCGACCTGCGCGCCGAACTCCCCGCCGCCGAGGCGGTGCGGTTCCTGCGCGCACTGCCGAAGGCCGGAGCACGCGGCGCCGCCGGAGGTCCGCGCTGGCTGGTCCCGGCGGGCCGCGCACTGCGCCCGACCACCCGCGCGATGCCCGGCGCGGTCTGCCTGCCCGGCCCGGAGCGCCTGGTCGCGCTTCAGCGGGTGCTGCGGCTCCCGCAGCAGCCGTACGGCGACCAGTTCGCGCGGAGCCGCCGAGGTCCTCCCCCGGCTCGCCGAGTCGGACGGCGCGGCGGGTCCGGCCCTGCATCTGGGCCTCGCGTATGCGCTCGGCGCCCGGCACGAGGAGGACCGGCTCGCCGCCGTGGTCGCCCTGCTGGTGCTTGCGGCGCGTGCACAGCTCGACGCGGAGCGCCTCGGCGCGGACCTCGGGGAGCTGGCGGGAAGCGGGGCGGTCAAGCCGGCGCGGCTCGTGGAGTCCGTGCGCATCGCTGCGGCCACCGGGGCGAACGCCACCATCTGGGAGATGCTCCGGCACACCCTGCCCGCTCTACTGGGGGACCTCACCGGCGATCGTCCGCCCACCCCGCCCCGTGGGCTCTCGGATCTGCTGGCCGTGGCCGCGGACTGTGCCGAGCGGTCCGGTGCGCGCGGCGAGGTGCCGCACCTGGCGCAGATAGCGGACCGGCGGGGCTCCTCCCGGCTGGTGTCCCAGGCCCGTCGGCTCCGCAGCACGCTGGTCGCGGAAGTGGCCGCCTGACGTAGTCCCCTACGCGATGCGTCCCACCCCGGTGTGGACGTGAGCGGGCGACCAGGCAGGACACACGGTCGTCCGGCGCCAGCAACACAACCGTAAAAGAAACGACAAAAGGTGCAGAAGCGATCTTTACCGCCCGGTCACAAAGCGTTCGTGATCACGCAACACCGTTCCTTCACAGTGGCTGCATGAGTCGAGACATGTCTGATGTGACGCGTGCGAAGCACGGGCGTCCCGTCCACCACTGGCGGCGGGACGTCATCGAACTCGCCGCGCTCTTCACGGCGGTCGCGGTCGCCGACGCCGTGGCCAATCTGGTCGGGCACGGCCCGGACGGACCCGAACTGCTGCTGGTGTCGGCGCTCCTGCTGGTCGCCACGGCCGCGTTCCACACATGGTGGTCACGCCGCCACGGTCACGCACCGCCGACGGACGATACCGGTGCCCGGCCCGCCGCTGAGCGGCAGGCCGGGCCGTCGGACCCGTCGTCGCGGCCGGCCGAGGTCAGCCCCGGTGAGAGCACGCTGTGGCGGATGCGGACGACCGTGAAGGACGAGCCGGGCTCGCTGGCCGCGCTGTGCACGGCCCTGGCCGAGCGGCGGGTCGACATCCTCAGCCTGCAGACCCATCCGCTGGGCGACGGGACGGTGGACGAGTTCCTGCTGCGAGCCCCGGGCGAGCCGGCCGTCACCGAGATCACCCGGGCCGTCTCCCAGGCGGGCGGCACGAGCACCTGGATCGAGCGGGCCGACGCCCATGACCTGGTGGACGCGCCGACCCGGGTGCTGGGCCTCGCCACCCGCACAGCCCTGGACGCGGCGGAACTGCCACTCGCGCTACGGCAGTTGCTCGGCCGTTGCACGATCCGCCAGCTGCCCGGCGCGCCGGTCGCCGGACGGGCGCCCGAGGGCGTTCCGGTGGAGGGCGTCCTGGAGGACACCGTGATGCGGCTGCGGGCACCGGAAGGCGGAGTGATCACCGTGGAGCGGCCGTATCTGCCGTTCACCCCCACCGAGTTCGCGCGGGCGCGGGCCCTGGTGGAGCTGGACGCCCGGCTCGGTCCGCGCGTGCTGGCCAGCCAGGACGTGCTGACGCTGCCGGAGGGCAGCGACATCACCGTGCGTCGGGCCGACCCGGGGGATGTCGAGGCCGCGAAGGCCATGCACGAGCGGTGCTCTGCCCGGACGTTGAGCATGCGGTATCACGGGCCCGTGGGTGACGCGGACCGGTACCTGAACCACCTTCTCAGTCCGCGGTTCGGGCGGACTCTCGCGGTGCAGACCGCGTCCGGGCGGATCGTGGGGCTCGGTCACCTCCTGTGGGACGGGGACGAGACGGAAGTGGCGCTGATCGTCGAGGACGCGTGGCAGCAGCGTGGGATCGGTGCGGAGTTGCTCCGCAGGTTGGTGGGGATGGCTGTGGAGGCCGGGTGCGAGAGTGTGTACGCGGTGACTCAGTCGTCCAACACCGGGATGGTGGCCGCGATGCGGGGGCTTGGGTTGCCGCTCGACTATCAGATCGAGGAAGGCACGCTGGTCATCACGGCCAGGCTCGCCTCGCAGGTGCCGGTGGGTCTCGAAGAGGCGACGCGCCGTAGGGGCTAATGGCCGCCGGCCACAGCGGGTTCGTTGTGGCCGGTCGCGCCCCGCGGCGGAGCCGCATACCGATGCAGCCCCGCGCCCCTGCCGGGGTTCCTGCCGAGGGCGTTGTTCAGATCCGTCCAGAGATCCTCCACGTCCTCCAAGCCCACCGACATCCGTAGCAAACGGTCGCTCACCCCGGCGTCCCGTCGGTCGCCCGCGTCCACGATGCGGTGGCTGATGGACGCCGGGTGCTGGATCAGGGTGTCCACGCTGCCGAGGCTGACCGCGGGGGTGATCAGGCGGACCGCGGCGATGACCTCGTGGGGATCCCCGGCCACCTCGAAGGCGACCATCGCTCCGCCGATGCTCGGGTAGTGGACCCGGGTCACGCGCGGGTCGGCGGCGAGGCGGTGGGCCAGTTCGGCGGCGGTCGCGGAGGCCGCGCGGACCCGTACCGGGAGGGTCGACAGGCCGCGCAGCAGGAGGTAGCCGGCGAGCGGGTGCAGGACGCCGCCGGTGGCGAACCGTATCTGGCGCAGCCGTCCGGCCAGTTCCTCGTCGCAGGCCACCACGCCCGCCATCACATCGCCGTGGCCGCCGAGGTACTTGGTCGCGCTGTGCAGCACCAGGCGCGCCCCCTGCTCGGCAGGGCGCTGGAGCACCGGTGTGGCGAAGGTGTTGTCCGCGAGCAGCGGGACCGAGCCGCAGGCGTGGGCGACGGCGCGCAGATCGACCTCGGCGAGGGTCGGGTTGGCCGGTGACTCCACCATCACCAGACCGGTGTCGGGGCGCAGCGCGTCCGCGATACCGGCGGGATCGGTCCAGGTCACCTCCGAGCCGAGCAGTCCGGCGGTCAGGAGGTGGTCGCTGCAGCCGTACAGGGGGCGTACGGCGACGACATGGCGCAGGCCCATCGAGGCCCGTGCCAGCAGCACCGCGCTCAGCGCGGCCATGCCGCTCGCGAACGCCACCGCCGAATCGGTGCCCTCAAGACGGGCCAGCGCGGTTTCGAAGCGGGCGACGGTCGGATTGCCGAGGCGCCCGTAGACGGGCGGGCCGTCCGGGTCCGCGCCGGTCTCGGCGAACGCGTCGATCCGGGCGGCCTCACCGCGGCTGTCGTAGGAGGGGTAGGTCGTGGACAGGTCGATCGGCGGGGCGTGCAGGCCCAGACCGGCGAGGTCGTCGCGACCGGCGTGCACGGCTTCGGTGGCCAGAGCTCTTGGGCGCACAGGGGTCTCCATGGGCGGAAGAGTGAACGCCGACCGGGTCACAGGAATCGAACACCGTGCTACGTTCGGCCAGTGGCCGAATCTGTCGTACTGGATCCGGTGGATCTTCACCTGTTGCGGCTGTTGCAGAACGACGCCCGGACGACGTACCGGGACCTCGCCGCGCAGGTCGGGGTCGCACCGTCGACCTGCCTTGACCGGGTGACCCGGCTGCGGCGGGCCGGGGTGATTCTCGGCCATCAATTGCGGCTGGACCCGGCGAAGCTGGGGCGTGGGCTTGAGGCGCTGCTGTCCGTGCAGGTCAGACCGCACCGGCGGGAGTTGGTGGGGCCGTTCGTGGACCGGATCAGGGCTTTGCCGGAGTCGCGGACCGTCTTTCATCTCACCGGTCCCGACGACTATCTGGTCCATGTCGCGGTGGCGGACATGGCCGATCTCCAGCGGCTGGTTCTGGACGAGTTCACCTCGCAGCGGGAAGTGGCGCGCGTGGAGACCCGGCTGATCTTCCAGCAGTGGGACTGCGGGCCTCTGCTACCGCCTTCGCCCTCGGCTCAATCCGGGTGACGCGCGGCGGGCCTCGTACGAGGATGGTCCGCATGTCAGAGACCAAGAGCCCGCTGCCCCGTGGGGTCGCCGACAGCTATGTCGACGACCTCATCGCCCTCGATCCCGTGACCGGTACCTATCTCGGCGTGAAGGAGAGTTCGAGCAGACTTCCCGACCTCTCGCCCGCGGGCCAGGAGGCGCTGGCGGAGCTGGCGCGGGCGACGCTGGCGCGGCTCGACGAGGCCGAGCGGCAGCCCGGCGCGGACAGCGACATCGAGCGCCGGTGCGCACGCCTGCTGCGCGAGCGGCTGACCGCCGAACTGGCCGTGCACGAAGCTGACGAGGGCCTGCGCGCGGTCGGCAACCTGGGCACGCCCGCGCACTCCGTGCGCGAGATCTTCGCCATCACCCCGGCCGCGACCGAGGAGGACTGGGCAGCCATCGCCGAGCGGCTGCGCGCCGTGCCGGCCGCGCTGGCCGGCTACCGCGAGTCCCTCGCGCTGGGCCTGGAGCGCAAGCTGTACGCGGCACCGCGTCCGACCGTCACCTTCCTGGACCAGCTCACCGAGTGGGCGGACACGGGTGAGGGCCGGGGCTGGTTCGAGGACTTCGCCGCGGCGGGCCCCGAGGCGCTGCGCGGCGAGCTGGACAAGGCGGCCCGCACGGCGACCGCGGCCGTGGTGGAGCTGCGGGACTGGATGCGGGACGTGTACGCCCCGGCCGTCGAGGGCGCCCCGAACACCGTGGGCCGGGAGCGCTACGCCCGGCTCGCGCGCTACTTCAACGGCACCGATCTCGACCTGGACGAGGGGTACGCGTACGGCTGGTCCGAGTTCCACCGTCTCCTCGGGGAGATGAAGCAGGAGGCGGAGAAGATCCTGCCGGGCGCCGAGACGCCGTGGGTGGCGCTCTCCCACCTCGACGAGCACGGCCGGCACATCGAGGGCGTCGACGAGGTGCAGTCCTGGCTCCAGGGCCTCATGGACCGGGCGATCGACGAGCTGGACGGCAGCCACTTCGAACTCGCCGAGCGGGTGCGGAGGGTGGAGTCGTGCATCGCCCCGCCCGGCGGCGCCGCGGCCCCGTACTACACCGCCCCGACCGAGGACTTCTCCCGCCCCGGCCGCACCTGGCTGCCGACGATGGGGTCGACCCGCTTCCCGGTGTACGACCTGGTGTCGACCTGGTACCACGAGGGAGTTCCGGGCCATCACCTCCAGCTCGCGCAGTGGGTGCACGTCAAGGACAGCCTCTCCCGCTACCAGGCCACCATCGGCCAGGTCAGCGCCAACTGCGAGGGCTGGGCGCTGTACGCCGAGCGGCTGATGGACGAGCTCGGCTTCCTCACCGACGCGGAGGAGCGGCTCGGCTATCTCGACGCGCAGATGATGCGCGCGGCCCGGGTCATCGTCGACATCGGCATGCACCTGGAGCTCGAGATCCCGGCGGACTCGCCCTTCCACCCGGGTGAGCGCTGGACGCCGGAGCTGGCCGAGGAGTTCTTCGGGGCGCACAGCAGCCGCCCGGCGGAGTTCGTGGAGAGCGAGCTGACCCGTTATCTGACGATTCCGGGCCAGGCCATCGGCTACAAGCTGGGCGAGCGGGCCTGGCTGCTGGGCCGGGAGAAGGCGCGCGAGCGCCGGGGCGACGCCTTCGATCTCAAGGCCTGGCACATGGCGGCCCTCTCGCAGGGCTCGCTGGGCCTGGACGATCTGGTCGACGAACTCGCCCAGCTCTGAGCCGGTCTCAGCGGCGGAAGCCGCCCTCCGAGTCGATCACCTGACCGGTGATCCAGTCCGCCTCGTCGGTGGCGAGCCACGCGATGAGGCGGGCCGGGTCGCCCGGCATGCCCCACCGTCCCGCGGGAAAGCGGGCCTCGACGGCCGCGTAGTCCTCGCCGGTGAGGTAATCCGTGTCCACCGGGCCCGGGTTGACCGTGTTCACGGTGATCCCCTGCTCGGCGAGGGTCGTCGACAGGGAGCGGGTGATCGAGGCGAGGGCACCCTTCTGGAGGGCATAGGCGATCTCGCCGGGCATGCCGCCCGCGATGTCCTGGCCGGACGTCATCATGACGACGCGCCCGCCCCGGGAGCGGTGCGACAGCCGGGCGTACGCCTGCACGAGAAGGATCACGGAACGGGTGTCGACGGCCCAGTGCGCGTCGAGCATGGCGGCGTCGATCGTGTCGAGGGTGCCGTCCGAGCCGCTGAGCGCGTGGTTGGCGACCAGGATGTCGAGCCGTCCGCCGAGCGCCGCCGCCGCGGAGGCGATCAGTTCGGCGGGGGCCGCGGGGTCGGAGAGGTCACCGGGTCCGGCGACGACCCGGGCGTCGGGATCAGCGAGCGCGTCGCGTACGGAGGCGGCGACCGCATCGGGGTCGTCGGCGCCCCACGGCATGGCGGCGTCGTGCGGCACATGATGGTGCAGATGGACACTGGCCCCGTAGGCGGCGAGCCGGCGGGCCACCGCGTGTCCGATGCCGCCGCGTCTGCTCGCCCCGGTGACGAGGGCGGTCCGGCCGCGCAGGGGCAGCGGGTCGCGGCGGAGCTCTGCTGGTGCGGGGTGCGGAAGACGAGGCATGACGGTCATGATCGGCGACAGTCGGGGCCGGCGCACGCGATTAGTGACGCCGTATTACTGTGCCAGCGGCCGGAGTAGGACCAACCCGAGCCAGGTCTCGGGGCCGGGCCGCACCCAGGCCGCGCGGACCGCGTACGGGCCCGGTGCCAGGGCGACGCGCAGCGGGTCGGCCTGTCCGGTCTCGGTGCCCGGCCAGGCGGAGTCGAAGAGCAGCACGGGACCCGGCACCTTCCAGCGCATCTCCTCGCCCCACTCCGCGGTGGCGAGGGCGGTCGGTACGCCGGAGAGGAGGTCGGCCTCGGAATCGGCGGCACACCAGCGGACGAAGGTGCCGTGGTCCGGCAGATAGGCGGTGGAGGCAGGCTCGTCCCCGAGGACCAGGGCCGCGCTGTCCCCGACGGGGAGCAGGCCGACGGGTCCGTCGAGCTCGCAGGCCCGGTCGTAGTCGGAGGCGGTCTCGTCACCGTCGGCGCCCGCCCAGAACGGCAGCACCGTCTCCGGTACCGCTATGAGCGGACCGCCGCCCGACTCCACCCACTGCACCGTGTGTCGCACCATGGCGCAGAAACCTACACGCACGGCGAGCGCACAAGTTCGGTGTCCCTGACACCTTCTGGTACGAGGCGGGCGGGCCGTTTCCTTCGAGGCGGGCGGGCCGTTTCCTTCGAGGCGGGCGGGCCGCCGTCAGCAGCCGCAGTCCTCGCTGTCCACCGGCGCGGTCAGCGCGTCGGCGGTGCGGCGGGCGTCGCCCTCCCAGGTCTCGTAGGCGAAGCCCTCGCGCGCCCAGTACTCGAAGCCGCCGAGCATCTCCTTGACCTGGAAGCCGAGTTCGGCGAGGGCGAGGGCGGCACGGGTGGCGCCGTTGCAGCCGGGGCCCCAGCAGTAGGTGATGACGGGGACGGACTTGTCGAGGAGCTGCTCGGCCTGCTCGGGGATGAGCGCGGTCGGCAGGTGGATCGCGCCGGGGATGTGGCCCTGGTCCCAGGAGGCGGTGGAGCGGGAGTCCAGGACGACGAAGCCGGGGTCGCCGTCGGCCGCGAGGGCGGCGGCGACATCGGACACGTCGGCGTGGAAGACCATGCTGGCGCGGAAGTAGGCGGCGGCCGCGGCCGGGTCCGCCGGGGCCACGCGCAGGACGGGGTTGTCGGCGGTGATGACGCTGCTCATGATCTGGCCTCTCTGTGGCGACTCGTTATGACCAGAAATCTACGTCCCGAAGATCAACTCACTGAAGGGGTGATCCCCGGCGCTCCTCTTGATCGGCCGGGGATTCCCCTGTTAGCTCGGCCCATGACCACGTATTCACCGGACGCCACCGACTGGCGCATCCTCGATGTCCTCCAGCGCGAGGGCCGGGCCAGCTTCGCCGAGCTGGCGCGGGCCGTGTCGATGTCCGCGAGCGCGGTCACCGAGCGGGTGCGCCGACTGGAGGAGGCCGGTGTCATCCAGGGCTACTCCGCCGTGGTGTCCCCGGAGCGGCTGGGCATGCCGATCCTGGCGTTCGTACGGCTGCGCTACCCGAACGGCAACTACAAGCCGTTCCACGACCTGGTCGCCGTGACCCCCGAGATCCTGGAGGCGCACCATGTCACCGGCGACGACTGCTTCGTGATCAAGGTCGCCGCGCGCTCGATGCGGCACCTGGAGGAGGTGTCCGGCAAGATCGGGACGCTGGGCTCGGTCACGACCAGCGTCGTCTACTCCTCCCCGCTCCCCCGCCGTCCGCTCGGTCAGTGACCGCGCTGCCGCAGCGTCGATCCCGACCGTCCCTTCACGACCTCCAGCTGGGCGTGGATGCGCCGCCGCAGGTCGGCGACATGGCTGACGATGCCGACGCTGCGGTCGCGTTCCCGCAGGGAGTCGAGGACGTCGAGGACCTCGTCGAGGGTCTGGTCGTCGAGGCTGCCGAAGCCCTCGTCGATGAAGAGGGTGTCGAGACGGACCCCGCCGGCCTCGTCGGTGACGACGTCCGCGAGGCCGAGGGCGAGGGCCAGCGAGGCGAAGAAGGTCTCGCCGCCGGAGAGCGTCGCGGTGTCTCTCTCACGGCCGGTCCAGGCGTCGACGACATGCAGCCCGAGCCCGCTGCGGCCACGTCCGGCGCGGTCGTCGGAGTGGACGAGGGTGTAGCGGCCGGAGGACATGCGCCGCAGCCGTACGGTCGCGGCGGCGGCCACCTGTTCCAGACGCGCGGCGAGGACATAGGACTCCAGGCGCATCTTGCGCTCGTTGTCCGCCGAGGTGCCCGCGGTGAGCCCGGCCATGCGGGCCACCCGGTCGTACTGCGCGCGCAGCGGCGCGAGCCGCCGTACGCCCGCCGCCGACCGGGCGGAGAGGCGGTCGAGTTCGGTGCAGCGCCGGGCGGCGGCGTCCCGCGCGGAGGCGGCCTCGCGCAGCTGTCGGCCCGCCTCGGCGGCGGCCTGTTCCGCCGCGGTGGTGTCTGCGGGCGGCCGCTGGGCGGCGGCCGCGGTGTCGGCCTCGGCGAGCACGGCCCGTACGGCGGCCTCCTCGGACTGCCGGGCGTCCAGGCGCCGTTGGAGTTCGCGGCGGGCGGTGTCGTCGAGCAGGGCGTCCGCGGCGGCCTGCGGGGTGTCGAAGCCGGCCCGGAACGCGGCGTCCGCGAGACGCGCGTCGGCGTCCTTGAGCCGCTGCGCGGTGTCGTCGGCGGCGCGGGCGCTGTCGGCGGCGTCGGTGAGCAGCGCGACCTGGCGCTCCAGCTGGGCGGAGCGGGCGGCCACGCTGTCCAGGGCGCCCCGAGCCTCGGCCAACTCCGCTTCCAGAGCGGCCCGTTCACGGTCGAGCCGCTCTCGGTGGCCGACCCGCGCGGCGGTTCTGATCTCCGCCTGCTGCCGGGCCGTCAGGCGCCGCTCGTGCTCCTGCTCGGCGCGGCGCAGTTCCTCGCGGGCGGGGAGCAGGGCGGAGGCGTCCCGGCGCGCCGCGGTGAAGAGCCGCTCCAACTCCGCGACCTCGTCGGCCAGTTTCCCGGTGGGGGTGTCACCGGCCTCCGCGGTGGCGGCGGCCAGCGCCTCGCGGACGACCCCGACATACCGCTCCCGCTCGGCCTGACGTTCCTCGGCGGCCTGGTAGGCGTCGAGGGCCTGCTTCTCGGCCTCGCGGTCGACGTGTCCGGCGTCCTTGCGGGCGGGTGCGGGATGTTCGGTGGCGCCGCAGACCGCGCAGGGTTCGCCGTCGGTCAGCTGCGCCGCGAGTTCGGCCGCGATGCCGTTCAGACGGCGCTCCTTGACCTCCAGCCAGTGGTCCTTGGCGGTCAGCGTCTCATCCTGCGCGCGGCGGGCCCGGTCGGCGGCGGTGTCGGTGTCCCCGACCAACTGGTCCCGCATCCGGGCCGCCTTGAGCCGCCTTGCCGCGGGCTCCCGCTGGACGGCGAGCTGTTCGGCGCGGGTGGCGGCCTCCTGGGCGGTGTCGATCCGCGTCTGCAGTCCCGCGCGGGTCGCCTCCCATCCGGCGAGCCAGGCCTCGGCCTCCTGGAGGACGTCCTCGTCGGCGCGCTCCTGACGGTCCAACCCGGTGCGTTCCTCGGCGAGTTCGGCCAGCCGCAGCTCGGCGCGCCGGGCCGACTCCAGCCCGCCCAGTTCCTCGGCGGCCCGGCGCGCGGCGGCCGCGAGCCCGGCGGCACCGGCGTCGGCGAAGGTGTCCGGCAGCAGGCCGCACGCGCGTGCCCGGGTGGCGGCTGCCCGCCGGTTTTCCGCGTCGGCGGCGTCGCGCAGCTCCACGGCGGGTGCCACCGCCTCGGCCTTGCGGGCCCGCTCCATCCGCGCCTGTGCCTCGCGGTGGCCGTCGGCCCTCTCCTCCAGCAGCCGCACCCGCTCCCGCGCCTCGGCGAACCTCCGCTGCAGGCGGGTGGTTTCGCGTACGTCGGCCAGGGCTCGCTCGGCAGCGGCCTGGGCGGACTCGGCGGCGGCGAGACGGCAGTGGGCGACGGTCAGCTCTTCGCGCGCGGTACTGCGGGCCACGGCGGCGGCGATCAGGACGGCCTCGGCGAGCCCCGGCTCACCGGGCGTGAGCTCGGGCAGTTCCATGGCGCCGCCCGCCGCCTGCTGCATGCGGTGCGCGTCGGCCAGCAGGGCGGCGTCACCGTCGCGCACCTCCGCCTCGGCCGCCCGTCGGCGCTCGGCGAGGCGCTTCTCCACCTCGGCGAAGCGGTGCGTGTCGAAGAGCCGCCCGAGCAGTCGGCCGCGCGCTTCGGCGTCGGCGCGCAGAAACCGCGCGAAGTCTCCCTGGGGCAACAGGACGACCTGGCAGAACTGTTCGCGGCTCATGCCGAGCATCTGGGTGATCTCCTCGCCGATCTCCTGGTGGGAGCGGCTGAGGTCCTTCCAGGCGCCGGTCGAGGCGTCGTACTCGCGCAGCCGGCTCCGCGCTTTGTCGACGGTCGTCCCTTGCCGGTTGCCCTTCTTGGGGCGCTCCCAGGGTGGCTGCCGGGTGATCTCCAACCGGCGTCCCGCGACGGTCAGTTCCAGGGTGACCGTGGTCCGGGTGGTCGGCGCGGCGTGGTCGCTGCGCAGGGTCAGGCCCTGGGCGCTCTGGCGGGCGCCGGGCACGGAGCCGTACAGCGCGTAGCAGACTGCATCGAGGACGGAGGTCTTTCCGGCACCGGTCGATCCGTGCAGCAGGAAGAGACCGGCTGCCGACAGGTCGTCGAAGTCGACGCTCTGGGAGCCGCCGAAGGGCCCGAAGGCCGTGATGTCGAGTCGGTGCAGCCTCACCTCGCCACCTCCCGCACCACCGCGTCCGCGCGGGCCGCGTCGAAGGCGTCCCGCAACACGCCCTGCTCGTCCTCGTCCGGCCCGGCGCCGCGCACATGGGCGACGAAGTCCTCGGCGATCTGCTGGTCGCTGCGTCCCGCCAGCCGCCTGGCGTAGGACACGTCCGGGTCGTCGGGGGCCCGGTCGGGGTCGAAGACGAGGCTGAGGGTGTGCGGGAAGCGCTCGGTGAGCCGGGCCATGGGGTCGGCCGGGCGGACCGCGTCGGTGAGGGTGGCCTCCACCCAGGCGTCCTCGTGCCGGGCGAGGGCGGGATCGGCGAGGAGTTCCTCCAGCGGCCCCCGGATCCGGGCCAGCGCGCGCGAGGCGGGGCAGACGATCCGCTCGGCGGTCACCGCGCCCCCGGCGTCGAGGTCGACCAGCCACATGCTCTTCCTGTGGTCGGCCTCGGAGAAGGAGTACGCCAGCGGAGAGCCGGAATAGCGCACGCGGTCGGTGATGGTCTGGCAGCCGTGCAGATGCCCGAGCGCCGTGTAGTCGACACCGTCGAAGACGCCGGCCGGCACCGCGGCCACCCCGCCGACGGTGATGTCCCGCTCGCTGTCGCTGGCCTCGCCTCCGGTGACGAAGGCGTGCGCGAGGACGACGGAGCGCGTCCCACGCGCGCGTGCGGCGAGATCGGCGCGGACGCGGTCCATGGCGGCGGCCAGCACCGCTTCGTGCCCGGCCTTGTCCACCCCGAACTCGTCCTTCACCAGGGCCGGTTCGAGATACGGCAGGCCGTAGAAGGCCACCTCGCCGTGCGCGTCGGTGAGCACCACCGGCGTCCCGCACGCCGACGGCTCGGTCCGCAGATGGATGCCCGCGCGGCCGATCAGCCCGGCGCCGACCCCGAGCCGACGGGCCGAGTCGTGGTTGCCGGAGATCATCACCGTGGGCACACCGAGGTCGGCGAGCCGGTGCAGGGCGTCGTCGAAGAGCTCCACGGCGGCGAGCGGCGGCACCGCGCGGTCGTACACGTCTCCCGACACGACCACCGCGTCCACCTCGCGCTCGCGCACGGTCGTGACGAGGTGGCCGATGAACTCGGCCTGGGCGCCGAGCATGTTCACGCGGTGGAACGCCCGGCCCAGATGCCAGTCGGAAGTGTGCAGGAGCCTCATGATCCCCGAAGACTAACGGCCGGGTCTGACATCACGGGCGGTTACTCCCGTATCGGCCCGTCATGACCCCACCGGAGCTTGCCCGTTATGGCCGGTTCGTCATGCGTCGCCGTATGCCTCGCCGCCCAGTTCCAATCCGGCGGTCCCGGCCGTGACGTCGGCGAGCCAGCCCCGGAAGGCGTCCACATCGGCGTCCGGCAGGCCGATCTCGATGGTGACGGCCTCGCCGTAGCGGACGTCCCGTACCTCACGTCCGGTGGCCCGCAGATCGTTCTGGATCTTGCCGGCCCGCTGGTGGTCGACGGTCACGGTGGCCAGCCGGAAGCGGCGGCGGGTGAGCGTGCCCACGCTGTCCAGTGCCTCGCCGACGGCGCCGCCGTAGGCCCGGATGAGGCCGCCCGCGCCGAGCTTGACGCCACCGTAGTAGCGGGTGACGACGGCGACGACGTAGCGCATGTCGCGGCGCAGCAGCATCTGGAGCATGGGGACGCCGGCGGTGCCGCCCGGTTCGCCGTCGTCGCTCGCCTTCTGGATGCCGGCGTCGGCGCCGATCACGTAGGCGTAGCAGTTGTGGGTGGCGTCCGCGTGCTCCTTGCGGACGGCCGCGACGAAGTCCTGGGCCTCCTGCTCGGTGGCCGCCGGGGCGAGGGCGCACAGGAAGCGGGAGCGGTTGACCTCGGTCTCGTGCACGCCCGCGTGCGCCACTGTGCGGTACTCGTCCTGCATCCGGCCAGCCTATGTCAGGGCCCGTCAGCGCTTCTTTCCCCGGGGCACGGTGAACCAGGTCAGCAGCGCGGAGCCGGGAGCCAGCGCGCTCCAGGCGGTGCCGCGCCAGGCCAGGACAGCGACGGCGGAGGTGGGGAACTTCACCCGGACCTGGTCCAGCGCGTCGTCGAGGCTGTCCCCGGCCAGCGCGACGACCAGGTCCTCCAGGCCGGGGTTGTGCCCGATCAGCAGCAGTGTCTCCACCTCGGCGGGCGTCTCGTGCACGGCGGCCAGCAGCTCCGGGACCTCGGCCGCGTACAGCTGCGGGTCGTAGCGCACCGGCGGCGGGGTGCCCCACTCGGCGGAGGCGAGTTCCCAGGTCCGGCGGGCGCGTACGGCGGTGGAGCACAGGGCGAGGTCGGGCAGCAGGTCGGCCTCGGCCAGCACGCGTCCGGCGGCGGGGGCGTCCCGCAGGCCGCGCGGGGCGAGGGGGCGGCGGTGGTCGGCGACCCCTTCGGGCCAGGCCGACTTGGCGTGCCGCAGCACGACCAGGCGGCGCAGCGGGCCCGTCCCAGCGCGCGCGATCATGCCGGGGATCCGAGATCGCGGGTGAGATCGAGGCCGAGCAGCCGGTCGGCGTAGGCATAGGTCTCGAAGCGGGCGGCGACCCCTTCGGGCCAGGCCGACTTGGCGTGCCGCAGCACGACCAGGCGGCGCAGCGGGCCCGTCCCAGCGCGC
>NZ_JAVRBF010000900.1:0-268 GCF_032436805.1 Streptomyces sp. P17
GTCAACCTGCTTTTCTGACCCCCATTGGTCCCAAAGTGTCGATCGATCCATCTTCTCGATGAACCGCCTGTTCTGCCTCCACTGAAGAGCGTAGGACGGCCACCACTTCGTCAGCTTTCCATTGCATCCGCTCTTGCTATCGATGTGCGCATTGATCATCTGCGCGATAATGCCGGTGTCCGTTTCCGGTCCGCCAAAACTGCGGAATCCTGTCTCCGACCAATACATGGCACCCGCAGGCTGGACTGTGTACGTCTGCCATCCGAAG
>NZ_JAVRBF010000901.1:0-268 GCF_032436805.1 Streptomyces sp. P17
TTGGTAGCCCGTCTATTTCCAGTATGGACGGCTCTTGTCCTGATCGGTCTAGCCATTGACGACTTCCTAGCCTATCTCCAGGGTGGGGAAAGCGTTATCGGGGATTTCATTGAGTGGATTAAGGAGCTCACCGGCGTATCCGATACCGTTGCCCAGTCACTAGCAGGGCTCGGGGCGGTCGTTGCGTCTGCTCTGGGCTTTGCCTTCCTGATCGCACCGCTGCGCACCCTTACTATGTTCAGTAGCATTCTTGCGAAGGGCATTCTGG
>NZ_JAVRBF010000902.1:0-268 GCF_032436805.1 Streptomyces sp. P17
TCGTATCATCGCTGATGAACGCGAACTCATGGAAGACAAGAAAGCTCGTCGTCAGGAACAGGAAACGGTTGAAGAACCTGAAGTTGTTGAGGAAGCTCCTGTTGCTGCTGTTGAGTACGACCGTACCGACAATCTCCTTCGTAACCCCGGAGAAGATACGCCTCACTTTAGTCAGGTATTAAAGGTCGTTAATAATAGCGGTAATCGTATGCTCAATGACGAGAACCCGCTTGCTACTTTGAAGGACGCAATCAAGTCCTCCAAGAAC
>NZ_JAVRBF010000903.1:0-267 GCF_032436805.1 Streptomyces sp. P17
TTGATACCTTCACGGCCTTCAAGTCATATTTCGGCATCTGGGACGTAGGTTACAGATGGCAGGGCAAGAAGCAGGTTGAGTATCCGATCCTTGACTGCTACAACAACCTCAATGACCTGTACACGGCTCTTAAGAAGATCAGCAGCCGTGTAACCAAGGATGATGTGCTGGACCTCCCCGAAAAGGTATACAGCAAGCGCTATTACGAAATGACCCCCACTCAGGCTCGCATGTATCAGGAGCTTGAGGAGGAGTTCATGACGTTCC
>NZ_JAVRBF010000904.1:0-267 GCF_032436805.1 Streptomyces sp. P17
GCCACGGTAAAAGCTACGGCATGCTCCTGCATCCACACATCATAATGGCTAAAGCCGGGCAATAATTTTTTGTTTTGCAAAAAGCCCAACGCGGCACGGTCGGGCAGGCTGTTAAAGCGGATTTCGGGCGCGCTCATGGCTGCCCCTCGCTGCCGGCCACCCACTCGCGCACGTTTTGGCCCACGAGTTTATCGATAATCGGCATGTCGCCCTCGCTCAAATCCAGCGCATCTAAGGCCGTCTGAAAATCGGCATAGCTCTCGCTCG
>NZ_JAVRBF010000905.1:0-267 GCF_032436805.1 Streptomyces sp. P17
GGCGCGCTGGAATAGGAAGCCCACTGTGCGGTATTCGGATAGCCGTGTTCGTCCAGCCAGCGTTGCTCTTCGCGGCTACGCCCATCAAATGGATCATCGTCCTTGGGCTCCATGGCATCGCGATTCTGCGGAACACCAGGAAACAGCATGCTCGTGCTGCTTGCAGGCCGTGACGCGGTCGATGCCACTAGGGATGGTGAGGTGGCTGGATCGCTGCGCTGCCCGCCCGCCTGTTCAACACTCGGTGCTGTTTGCAAGGGCTGTGGT
>NZ_JAVRBF010000906.1:0-267 GCF_032436805.1 Streptomyces sp. P17
GGATCGTGTTCGGAGCGTTCAGCGAGAACTTCAGGTCAGCCGCGGCCGCGTCTTCGTCGCCGTGCTTTTCCTTGCGAAGGTTCAGATGCGAGAACACCGCATCGTGTTGATCGAGTTGGAACATCGGTGGTGCCTCTCGTAGGAGCCGGCCGCGCCGGCGGGGATGGTCAGCCGCGTACGCTGCTGGTCGCAGCCCAACGGGCTTTCGCAGCGTCACGGTCGGTGTGGGCCTGGTGGATCTCGGCGATGCGCAGCGGCACGACGACG